>NC_021885.1:0-300000 GCF_000441555.1 Candidatus Profftella armatura
TGTGAAAAATAATTTTATATTTATGTGTAAGTTAATATAATGAACTATAAACTAACTGTAAAATTATAAAATTTAATATTTTTTAAAAAATTATTAGTTATAATTTTATAGGAAGATATTTTAGTAAGTTATCTTTAATAAATTAAATTTTAATAAATTAAATTACGAAACATATGGAACAATTGATTAAAAATAGATCAAAATTTATTTATTCTAAAAGTGAATTTCAACAATTAGCTCAAGATATGCTAAATTATGCAAAAAAAATAGGAGCATCACATTCATCAATTGAATTTAATGAAGGAAATGGTTTTTCTGTTTTTGTCCGAAAAGGTAAGATAGACGTTATTGAGCAAAATAATGATAAAAATATGAATGTAATTATTTATATTCAAGATGGAAAAAAAATGTTTTATGGAAATTCTAGTACATCAGATTTTTGTAAAAAATCTTTATATGACACAATTAATGCTGCATACAATATAGCTCGTTTTACTGCTTCAGATAATTTTGCGGGATTACCTGATGAAAATACATTAGAAATGAATCCTCTTGATTTTAAATTATATACCCCGTGGTTTTTATCAATAGATGATGCAAAATTAATTGCTTATCGTTGTGAAAATGAAGCATTTAATTTTAATTCTCTTATTGTTAATAATGAAAATACAGGCGTAACTACACAACAATCTCATTTTTTATTAGCTAATAGTCATGGATTTATGAGTGGTTATCCATTTTCTAAGCATATTATTTCTATATCTCCCATAGCTATAAAGGGAAAGGAAATGCAGCGTGATAATTGGTATTCCTCGAATTCTGATCCTAAAAAATTAGATCAACCTGAAATCATTGGTTTTTATGCTGCTAAACGTACAATTTCACGTCTTAAAGCTAAAAAAATTAGCACACGAAAATGTCCGGTATTATTTGAGGCGCCTTTAGCATTTGAATTATTAAATATTTTTGCTCGGTTAATATCTGGTAATTCTCTTTATCGTAAATCTACTTTTTTAGTTGATTCATTAGGAAAAAAAATATTTAGCTCACATATTCAAATCATAGAAGATCCTCATATTTTAGGTTCATTTGGTTCTTCTTCATTTGACAATGAAGGGGTAAAAACTCAAAAACGCCTAGTAGTTAAAAATGGTATAATTCAAGGATATTTTTTGTCAACTTATTCAGCCAAAAAACTTGGAATGAAAACTACTGGAAATTCTGGAGGAGCACATCATTTAATTATTATTTCTAATAAAACTAAATCATCAGATAATTTAAAAGAAATGTTAAAAAAAATGAATACGGGACTTTTGGTTACAGAATTAATGGGTGATGGTATAAATTATATTACCGGGGATTATTCAAAAGGAGCATTTGGTTATTGGATTGAAAATGGAAAAATTCAATATTCTGTAGAAGAAATTACAATTTCTGGTAAATTACAAAATATGTTTAAACAAATTGTTGCTATTGGTAGTGATGTTTTAACAAGAAACTCTAATACTAGTGGCTCAATTTTAATTGAAAATATGATTATTGCTGGAAAATAATACTAATTAAATATAAATAAAATAAAAATTTTATTCACATTATAAAAATATACAAAAAATATTTTTATAATTAAATATAATAAAATTAATAAAATATAATTAACATATATTATTATTTTATGAGTAAAAATTTTTTTGTAAAAAAAATTGGTTTACCAAGATTATTAATTATTGGTTGTGGAAATATTGGTATACGTTTATTAAATTTATTGCATAAACGTTTTCGTATATTTGCGGTTACTAAAAATTTAAAAATTTTTTTTAAATTACGTTCTTTGGGAGTAATACCGATTTTGATTGATTTAGGTGATTATAAAAGTTTAAAAAGATTAAAAAAAATAGCAAATATTATTATTTTTCTTGCCCCGCCTTTTTCAAAGGATATTTATGATAAAGGTAGTCGAAATTTATTTTCTGTTTTTAATAAAAATTCAATTTTAATGTATATTAGTACTACAGGTGTTTATGGTAATTGTAATAGTGATTTTATTGATGAAACTAGATTAGTTAATCCATGTACTGAACGGGCTAAGCGTAGAATTGATGCAGAACAAATATGGAAAATATGGGCTCGTTTTTTAAAAAATAAATTAATAATTTTACGTGTTCCAGGTATATATTCGAAGTCTAGACTTCCGTTAGAGCGTTTAAAGAATAAAATAGGAGCATTAGTAGAGTCAGAAGATGTATTTACTAATCATATTCACGCTAATGATTTAGCAAGATTGATTATATTTGCTATAAATAGAGGTTTATCATTAAGAGTGTATAATACTGTAGACGATAGTAATCTAAAAATGGCTGATTATTTTGATAAAATATCTAATTTATTTAAATTACCCAAATCTCCAAGATTTTCTTATTTTGAATTAAAAAATCAAAAAAACGTATCATCATTTTTATTATCATTTATGTCAGAATCAAGACGTATACATAATAAAAGAATTAAAAAGGAATTAAAATTCATATTTAATTATTCAGATATTAATGATTTCTTTATCAAGAATAAGAGTATTTTAAAAATATGATGATTAAAAAATATAGGCGCCTGCCTTACTGGAATCGAACCAGTAACCTATGCCTTAGAAGGGCATTGCTCTATCCGGTTAAGCTAAAGGCAGAAAATAATAATTTTTCTTGAAGAATACTATTTATACAAGTATAAATATTTTTTTATATTTTTATTTTCTTTAAAAATTTAGTTTTAAAAATAAAATTATTTTTTTATGCTCCCTGACCTGGGCTCGAACCAGGGACCTGCGGATTAACAGTCCGTCGCTCTACCAACTGAGCTATCAGGGATAAGATGATATTTTGAATTTTCACTAAAAATTATAATCTTGTCAAGATAATATATTTTTTAAAAATATTATCTCTATATATTTTTTAATGATGCTTTATGATAATAAATATTGCACAAAAATTATTTTATTATCATCTAAATAATTTGAATAAATTATTAATAATAAATTTTTTTATTAAATTTAATATAAGTGACATTAAAAATAAATAAAAATTTTAATATTAAACTAGTGTCATGTACAGAGTTTTTATTTGTAAAAGAATACAAGAAGTTTTTTACTATTTTTATTTAATAAATTTACTATTACTGATTGATTATAAATAAGTCTATCAATTTAATATTTTTCAGAAATTTGTACATATTTTAAAAGTGGAGTAATATGATTACATCATGATAAACTTTCACTCTAAAATTATTTTTAATATATTTTTATCTGCATTAATTTTTTTAAAACTACCAAAAATTTTATTGTTTAAAGAATGTTTAATAAAATAAAAATAATTTTAATTTTGAAAAAATATCATTTTTATTTTTTAAATTTAATATTAAAAATCAAAAGTAATAATGTATTTTTTGATTGTATTTTAAGTGTACAATTAATATTTAATAGTTTTAAAATTTTTATAAAAACTATAAAATATCGAAAATATATATATAATTAAATTTTAAAATTTAACTATTTTATAAAAACTATATATACATGAATTCTGAAATTAAAAACAATTTTTTATTTAATGAATATAAAATAAAAAATCTTCCAATATATATGGATTATTCAGCTACTACACCAATTGATCCTCGTGTTGTTGATAAAATGATTCCATATCTTCGTGTTCAATTTGGTAACCCTGCTTCGCGTAATCATATATATGGTTGGACAGCAGAAAAAGCAATAGAAAAAGCTCGTAATGAAGTTGCTCAATTAATTTATGCCGACCCAAGAGAAATTATATGGACTTCTGGTGCAACAGAGAGTAATAATTTAGCCATTAAAGGTGCTGCTCATTTTTATAAAAAAAGAGGAAAACATATTATTACAGTACAAACTGAACATAAGTCTGTACTTGATTCAATTAGAAAACTTGAGAATGATGGTTTTAGAGTTACTTATTTAAAACCTAAGAATAACGGATTAATTACTCTTTCTCAATTAGAGGAGAAGATTTGTTCTGACACTATTTTAGTTTCTGTTATGTTGGTTAATAATGAAATTGGAGTGATACAACCTATTTTAGAGATTGGTGAATTATGTAGATCAAAAGGTGTTATTTTTCATTGCGATGCAGCACAAGCTGTTGGAAAAATTGATATTAATATTCAAAATTGTAAAGTTGATTTAATGAGTTTTTCTGCGCACAAAATATATGGACCTAAAGGTATTGGAGCTTTATATATACGAAGAAACCCTAGAACTCGTATAGAAGCTCAAATTCATGGAGGTGGTCATGAGTATGGTTTGCGTTCGGGAACATTAGCTACTCATCAAATTGTAGGAATGGGTGAAGCATTTCGTTTGGCGCGTATAGAAATGAAAGAAGAATTAAAGCGTATATTATTTTTACAAAAGCGTTTATATAATGGATTAATGGAATCTATTGAAGAAATTTATATTAATGGTGATATGAATAATCGTATTCCCCATAATTTAAATATTAGTTTTAATTTTATAGAGGGTGAATCGCTTTTGATGGCAATAAAAGATATTGCTGTTTCATCTGGATCAGCATGTACTTCAGCAAGTTTAGAGCCATCTTATGTGTTGCGAGCATTAGGATGTAATGATGAATTAGCTCATAGTTCAATAAGATTTACCATTGGTCGTTTTACTACTGAAAAAGAAATTGATTTTACTATTAAATTATTAAAAATGAAAGTTAAAAAATTACGCGAATTATCTCCTTTGTGGGATATGCATAAAGAAGGAATCGATCTTAATACAATTAAATGGGCTATTCATTAACATAATTAAAGGTATTAATTTTAATACAATTTTTAGTTTAATTTCTTTAAAAGTAAAGAATTTTTATTTTTTATAAAGGAATTTTTTATGTCTTACTCGGAAAAAGTATTAGATCATTATGAAAATCCACGTAATGTTGGTGTATTTGAAAAAAATGATAATACAGTGGGAACTGGAATGGTTGGCGCTCCAGCTTGTGGTGATGTAATGAAATTACAAATTAAAGTTAATAAAAATGGAGTAATTACTGATGCTAAATTTAAAACTTATGGATGCGGTTCAGCTATCGCCTCTTCATCTTTAGTTACAGAATGGGTTAAAGGTAAAACATTAGATGAAGCGATGTCAATAAAAAATACTGATATTGCAGAGGAATTGGTGCTTCCTCCATTAAAAATACATTGTTCTATTTTAGCTGAAGATGCAATTAAATTGGCTATAGAATCTTATAAAGATAAACAAAAAAATATAAAAAATAAATAATTTAATTTTTATAAAAATGGAAATTAAGGTTACTAAAAAAGCAGCAAAATATATTAATAAATATATACAAAAGAGAGGAAAGGGTATTGGTTTACGATTAGGTGTTTATAATCGTGGTTGCTCTGGTCTTTCTTATAAATTAGAATATGTAGATGAAAAAAGAAAAGAAGATCAAGTATTTAAATTAAATGGTGTACAAATATTTATTAATGAAAAAGATCTTTTATATTTTAATGGTATAGAATTAGATTTTGAATTTGATGGATTGAATAAGGGATTTAAATTTAAAAATCCAAATATTAAAAATAAATGTGGTTGCGGGAAAAGTTTTCAAATTTAAAAATATTTTTATTATTTTTATTCATTGATAAGTAATTAAACATGAAAAATTATTTTGATTTTTTTAATTTACCTAAATGTTTTAATATTGATATGGATTTACTTGATAAAATTTATTACAATTTTCAAAAAAAAATACATCCAGATAATTTTATTCAAAAATCAAAAATTGATCAAGATGCTTCAGTTAAATTATCTACATATTTAAATAAAGCATATTCAATATTAAAAGATCCATTTCTTAGATCTATTTATTTGTGTAAATTAAATGGAATTGATTTAAATACTAAATTAAATCTTAATTTTTCGCATGATTTTTTAGAACAACAAATGAAATGGCGAGAAACTCTTAGTATAATAAAAAATAAAAAAGATAAAGGTAAGTTAGAAATTTTGTCAAAAAAAATACGTAAAATAAGTAAAAAAGAAATGAGAATTATAGAAAATTTTATTAATAAAAATCAGTATAATTCTGCAATATTAAATATACACAAATTAATGTTCTTAAAAAAATTTAATATTGAAATTAATAATGCATTTATGTTAATGAATATAACTCAATAATATAGTGAAATATAGTTAAATTTATGGCATTACTTCAAATCTCAGAACCTGATGATATATCAGTTAAAAATAAATGCGTTTCAATTGGAATTGATTTTGGAACTACTAATTCATTAGTAGCAATAGTTCGAAACAATATTCCAGAAGTATTAAAAGATAAGTATGGTTATTTTCTTATACCATCAATTGTCCGTTATCTTCCTGATGGAAAAATATATGTTGGGAAAAAAGCCAAAATAACACAAAATATTGATCCAAAAAATACTATTTCTTCTATTAAACGTTTTATAGCGCGTGATTTAAAAAATATTAATATAAATAGTTTTCCTTATGATTTTCAAAATAAATTTGGAATGTTACATATTAAAACTATTTCTGGAATAAAAAGTCCAATTGAAATATCAGCTCAAATTTTTATTACTTTAAAAAAGATAGCTGAAAATGCTGTTAATAATAGAATATTTGGAGCGGTTATTACTGTCCCCGCTTATTTTAATGATATTCAAAGACAATTTACCAAAAATGCTGCAAAATTAGCAGGATTAAATGTATTACGTTTGTTAAATGAACCAACTTCTGCTGCTATAGCTTATAAATTAGATAAAAATATTTTTGAAGGTATTTTTGCTGTATATGATCTTGGTGGTGGGACTTTTGATATTTCAATTTTAAAATTTAAGAATGGTGTATTTAAAGTTTTATCTGTTGGGGGTGATTCAAATCTTGGTGGAGATGATTTTGATTATTGTTTGTTTTCTTGGATTGTAAAAAATGCTTTCTTAAAAAAATTATCGTATAAAGATGTTAATATCTTAATGATCAAGTCTCGTGAAATTAAAGAATTATTATCATATCAATCTAGTGTTAAATTAAATGTTAAATTAAGTGATAAAAAAATAGTTAATATAACTATTGATATGAAACAATTTTTTACAATAACACAGCATTTGGTTAATAGGACTATTTTACTTTCTAGCAAAGCATTAATGGATGCTAACTTAACCATTAAAGATATTAATAATGTTATATTAGTTGGTGGTTCTACTCGTATGAAGCATATTCATGAAGGAGTTAGTAATTTTTTTAAAACTACTTTATTAACAAGTATAGATCCAGATAAAGCTGTAGTATTTGGTGCAGCAATTCAAGCTAATTTTTTATCCGGAAATCGAGGTATTGATGATAATTTTCTTTTACTGGATGTAATTCCCTTATCTTTAGGTATTGAAACTATTGGTGGTTTAGTAGAAAAAATTATTTTTCGAAATACTACTATTCCATGTTCTTATTCTGGTGAATTTACAACATTTAAAGACAATCAAACTGCAATAGCTATTAAAGTGGTTCAAGGTGAAGATGAATTAGTTAAAAATTGTCAGGTTTTGGCAAATTTTGAGTTGCGCGATATTCCTCCTATGCCGGCTGGTAGAGCTCGTATAAAAGTAACTTATCAAGTTGATGCGGATGGTTTATTATCGATTTTTGCATACGAAAAGATATCTGGAAAAAAAAAATTTATTACTATTAAACCGTTTTATAATATGAATTTAGATGAGATAAAAAGTAATTTAAAAGATAAATAATTATTATATTAAAAATTTAATAAAAATTAAAAATAGAATTTTGAAAAAGTAAAATTTTATAGTAACATATTTGTAAAAATGTTTTTTATTTTAATAGCGATATATTGTTATAAATAAAAGTAAAAAATATCAAAAAATAAAAAGATTAAATTTAATATTTTCAATAATAAACTTTTAAAAAATAAATTTGTATGCCACAAGTTATTGTTTTACCTCATCCTGTTCTTTGTGAAGATGGTGCGATTTTTAATGAAAATTCTGGTATCTCTTTATGTGATGCGTTATTAAAAAATTCAATTTTTATTGAGCATGCATGCGAAAAATCTTGTGCATGTGCTACTTGCCATGTAATTATTAGAGAAGGTTTTAATGAAATAAATAAAGCTAATGAAGTAGAAGAAGATATGTTAAATAAAGCATGGGGTCTAGAAGAAAATTCAAGATTATCTTGTCAGGTAATATTAGGATCATCAGATTTAACTATTGAAATTCCACGATATACAATAAATCAAGTTAAATAAAATTATTTTTAAAAATAAAATTTTTCTAATTATACATTTATTTTTTTTAAATATATAAAATTTTTATTATGGCTGGACATAGTAAATGGGCTAACATAAAAAGAAAAAAATTAATAGTTGATGCTAAACGAGGTAAAATATGTACTCGTATCATGAGAGAATTAAGAGTTGCTATTAATTTTGGTAATAATCCTGATACTAATATAAAATTACGTTTAGCTATTGAAAAAGCTTTAGACGCTAATATACCTAAAAATAATATTTTTCGTGCTATTCAAAAAAATAATAGCAATATTAAAAATGAGAATATAAATTATATAGAAGTTCGATACGAAGGTTATAGTGTTAATGGAGCGGCTATAATAGTTGATTGTATTACTAATAATCGTATGCGTACAGTATCTAATATACGTAATATTTTTAATAAAAATGGGGGAAATTTAAGTAAAGAAGGATCAGTGTTATTTATGTTCAAACATTGTGGCCAATTGTTATTTTCACCTAATACAAAAAAAAATACTCTATTAGATTTGGCTTTAGAAAAGGGTGCTGAAGATTTTTTAATAGATAAAGATAATAAAATTACAATAATTACATCGCCTTCAAAATTTATAGAAATAAAAAATTCATTAGAAATGACTGGATTTAAAGCAGAATCTTCTGGTATTGTAATGAAACCATATACAAATATTGTATTTAAAGATGGTGAAGCTATTAAATTACAAAAACTTTTAAATGAGTTAAAAAAATTACATGATGTGAAAAAAGTTTATACTAATGCTTTAATTTTTGATTAAAAAATAAAAATATTTAAAAATTTAGTGCTTAACTAAAATTACGAAATATTATTTAAATTAAAATTATTATATTTTGTATAACGTTATTAGTTATAAAAATTTATTAATTGTTTTATTAATTAATTAAATCTAATTTAAATTTACGTTATTTAAATAAAACTTTTACTAATTTTTTATTTATTTCCATGTTGTATTACGAATTTTATTGGTAGGATTATATTGATTTTTTTGTATTTATATAGTAATTGGATTTACTTGTTGAAGTAAGTATAATCTGGACTATTTATAATTTTTGGTATTTTTATTAATTTTGTATTCTAAAAGTTGAATAATATATAAATATTTCAGATATATTGGTTTTTTAAAGGATATGATTTTTTTATTATTATTTTAGCAAAAATAATAATTTTAAAGTATATATCGGTAATAATAAATTATTTAACTATATAATTTATAAAATGCTATTGATTTTGAAAAGAATTAATTAATATATGTTTTAAATGCATGAAATTATATGTTTTATTAGGAATACGTTTATTTTTTAACATAAAATTTTAAGCGATAAAAATTATGTTAATTACAACTACTAATTAAATTATAATTAGCGATCTTTCACGGTTATTTATAAAAAGCATTTTTATACTACATAGTTTTATTTTTTATTTTATTAAATTTTAATTGAATTTAAATTTTATGATTAAATGAATATTAATAAACGACAAATAATGGTTATTAAAATACTAAAAGATATTAAGGCACAAGATATAAAGGTATATGATACATCTAATTTAACTAATTTATTTGATAGAATTACTATTGCTTCTGGAAGTTCTAAACGACAAATTAATGCATTAGCTGTATCAATACGTAAGAATATTAAAAATATAAATAATAATATTGTAAATATAGAAGGTAAAAAATCTAGCGAATGGCTTTTATTAGATTTAGGGGATATAATTATTCATATTATGAATCCATATATTAGAAATATGTATAACTTAGAAGAAATTTGGGGTGAAAAAGAAATTAAATTTAACTAAATATATTGAATAATAAAAATTATGAAATTTCATAAAGATCTTGATTTGAGGGGTTTGTATTGTCCTATACCTATTTTAAGAACTAAAAAAATTTTATCAAAAATGTCGCATGGAGAAATTTTACGTATTACAGCAACGGATATTAATATTTTTGAAGATATTAATATTTTTTCTATACAAACAGGAAATATTTTGTTAAAAAAAATAAAAAAAAATAATGAATTTATTTTTTTTATAAAACGTAAATAAATTTAATTTTCGTTTCGAAGATGAGGAAATAGAATGACATCACGAATGTTTTTTGAGTTAGTTAATAACATAATTAAACGATCAACACCAATTCCACAACCAGAAGCTGGTGGCATACCATATTCTAATGCATGAATATAATCTGTATCATAATAAGAAGATAACTCTCCATTAATTTCATTTTTTAAATCAATTTGATTTTTAAAGCGAACAGATTGTTCTTCAGGATCATTTAATTCAGAAAAACCATTAGCAATTTCATTTCCAATAATAAATAACTCAAAACGTTCTGTTATATTATTATTTTCTATATTTGATTTTCTAGCTAATGGTGAAATTTCAGTAGGATAATTAGTAATATAAGTTGGATTCCAAAGTTTTGTTTCGGTAGTTTCTTCAAATAACATGAGTTGTAATATATCTTTTTTTAAATTATTTAATATTTTTTTTTGATTAAATTTTGGATTAATTTTTTTTAATTCAGATTTTAGAAATAATTTATTTTGTAAATCTATTTCGTTGTATTGAGGTGTATATTTTTTTATAGCTTCAATAATAGTTAATTTTTCAAATGATTTACTAAAATCAAGTAAACGACCTTGGTAATCTATTTTAGTGGTACCTATACAATCCATTATTATTTTTTTAATCATTTTTTCTGTAAATTTCATTAACCAAATATAATTTGTATAAGCAGCATAAAATTCTATCATTGTAAATTCAGGATTATGTCTAGGTGAAATTCCTTCATTACGAAAATTTTTATTAATCTCAAAAATTTTATTAAATCCTCCAATTATAAGACGTTTTAGATATAATTCTGGAGCTATTCTTAAAAACATTTTCATGTTAAGAGAATTATGATGAGTAATAAATGGTTTAGCTATAGCCCCCCCAGGTTTATTATGTAATATTGGTGTTTCAACTTCCATAAAATCATTTTTTTCCATAAAGTGTCTAATAGAAGAAATTATTTGCGTTCTTTTTTTAAAAACTTTTCGCGTATTTTCATTTATAATTAAATCAATATAACGGTGACGATATTTAATTTCTTGATTAGATAATTTTTGAAATTTATTAGGAAGTGGTCGTAATGATTTAGTAATTAATTTTAGTGATGATACTTTTATAGATAATTCTCCTGTATTAGTTTTGAATAAAGTTCCTTTTGCTCCAATAATATCTCCTATATCATAATTTTTGAAATCAGTATATAAATTTTTACCAATAATTTCGTTAGAAATGTATAATTGAATTTTACCATTAGAATCTGGACCGGATGTATCTTGTAACATGATAAATGAAATTTTCCCCATAACTCTTTTGAGCATTATTCGTCCGGCAACTATAGTAAAAATTGATTTTTGTTTTAATATAAAATTTTCAGTATTATCATAATGTATATGTAAATCATTAGCATTATGTATTGGATAAAAATCATTAGGAAATGCAAAACCTTTTTTTCGTAATAAATTTAATTTATTACGTCTCTCAGAAATTATAGTATTTTCATCCATAATAGTATTTTTTAATTTTTAGTTATTTTGTTTAATAAATGTTGTTTTAATGAGGCAATGATAAAATTATCTAAATCTCCATCTAAAATATCTTTTATATTTTTAGTCTCTAAATTAGTTCTTAAATCCTTAATTCTTGATTTATCTAATACGTACGAACGAATTTGATACCCCCACTTAATATCTTTTTTTGTATCTTCTAATTTTTTTTTTTCTTTTATTTGATATTGTAATTTTAGTTTATATAATTTAGATTTTAGCATATCCCATGCTTCAGATTTATTGCGATGTTGACTGCGATCATTTTGACATTGAACAACAATACCAGTTGGAATATGTGTAATACGAACAGCTGAATCAGTTTTGTTAATATGCTGCCCTCCTGCTCCTGATGCACGATAGGTGTCTATTCGTAAATCAGCAGGATTAATGTTAATATTGATTAAATTATTTATTTCTGGGTATACAAATAAACTGGAAAATGAAGTGTGACGATTATTAGAAGAATCAAAAGGTGATTTACGAACTAATCTGTGTATACCTGATTCTGATTTAAGAAAACCATAAGCATATTTTCCTTTAATTTTTAATGTTGCGGTTTTAATACCCGTTATTTCACCATTTGACTTCTCGAGAATTTCAACTATAAAACCTTTTCTTTCGCAATAACGTAAATATTGACGAAGTAACATAGACGCCCAATCTTGTGCTTCAATTCCCCCGGCCCCGGATTGAATATCAATAAAACAATTATTAAAATCCAATGGATCGTTAAAAAATTGATGGAATTCTATTTCCTTTATTTTATTGTTTAATTTATTAGTATTATCCTCAATTTCTTTTAACATATTTTCTTCTTTTTCTATACATATAATTTCAAATAAATCACGATTATAAGATATTTCTTCTTCAATTTTAATTAAATTTAAAACAATATGTTCTAATTTTTTTTTTTCTTTTCTAAGTTTTTTTATATATTCTTGATTTTTCCAAATGTCAGGGAATTTAAGTTTATTATTAATTATATCAAGTTTTTTAAATTTTTTATCAAAGTCAAAGATATCTCCGTAGTTCAATCATCTTATTACTTATATTATTTAATTTTATCTTGATGCTATTTAAGTATTCTGATTCCATTTTTTTAAAAAAGTAAAATTTTATAAATTATTTAATTAATTATAAATATAAATTTATTTATAATAAATTTTTTAAATTTGGTTTAATCCAAAATTTTCGTAGAATATTACGATTGCAATTAAATTGAGTAATTTTATTTCGTTTAGTTAAAATTAATTTAAGCGATTTTAAAGATCCATTATTTAATTTTTGAAGTAATTTAGTGAACAAGTTTTTTTCTAATTTTTTAATACATTTTATCCAATAACTCCATTCATTTAAAATACTAGGTTCAATTAATTCATCAAGTATTATTAAAGCGCGTGATCCAGGTTTTTGTATTATTTTTTCTAGTATATTATTTTTATTATTACATAAGTATTTATTAAATAATTTCATCCATCCAGAAAGATTAAAACAAGAATCATAAATAGGGATATTAGAAAAATTCTTAATAATATTAAAAGATTTTTTAAAATCAGATCCTCCCCATAACCATAATGAATTAATTTTTTTTAACCCAATATTTTCTCTTTCTATATTAACTTTATGATTAAACCAATTCATTTGTATTTCATTTTGTAATTTTAGCCAATCTTTATGTCCTTTTCCTTTAGGTATCCAATTTTTAATATTCTGTTCACTGGCAGCATTTGGTGTTGCTGTAATTAATTTTTTCCAATTATCTGCTCTTATAAACCAATTGTTAGCATCTCCATATATAATAGAATATCCATTTTTAGAAAATATAGATTCAGCTATTTTGAATAAAATAAATGATGATTGATGTGTTAAATATAATTTCCGTGTATCTGTTAGTATTAAACAATTAGATCCAACATGAATATGTACTGGATTTATTAAAAACCAATAACCTTTTAGAATTGGAATTCCTAGCATATACATAGCCATATGAGCAATAGATAAATTATTATAATAACTAAAATTTAATTGAGAAAAAATTTTTGAATTAAAAAAATTATTGCAAGAAATCAATCCTAAAGTTTGCGCTACCCAATTTTCATGAGCAAGTGCTCTAGAAAATGGATTAATTAATTGAGTTTTTATTAAACTTTTTGTGAGTAAAATTGATAAAGAAGATAAAGAAGATATTTGATATTTATCAATAAAATTATTAGCTATCTCAAGCGGTAATAATCCAAACGGTATTAAAATATCTAAATGTTTCATATAGAATTTATATAAAAAAATTATAGATTAATAGATTGTTGAGATTTATTTTTATATTTATTTCATCAATTTTTTACATTTATTTTATCAATTTTTTGATATTTTTATTTAAAAATTAATTTAATTCATTTTTTAAATTTTAAAATTTTTAATCTATTGAAGTAAAATAATTATTAATATACATAAATTTTTATGTTTATACAATAAAAATTTTAATAATATTTTTTTGATGTTAAAACAACTTAATGATATAATTTTAATATTATTTTAAAAAACTTTTTTTATTAAATCATTATTAATTTTATTTAATCTGTTCAAAAGGAGAGGTGGCCGAGTGGTTAATGGCAGCAGACTGTAAATCTGCCCTCTTATGAGTTCGTTGGTTCGAATCCAGCCCTCTCCAAAAAGTAAAGCACAAAATAATTAAATTAATTTATTTTCCTAAATATTTTCATATTCGCGGGTGTAGCTTAATGGCAGAGCTAAAGCCTTCCAAGCTTAAGACGAGGGTTCGATTCCCTTCACCCGCTCCATTTTTCTTATTATTAATAAGTTACTGCCCTTGTGGCTCAATGGTAGAGCACTCCCTTGGTAAGGGAGAGGTCACGTGTTCAATTCACGTCAAGGGCATTGAGATATAAATTTTAATTTTCTTTTTTATAAAAATTCTAGATGAAAAACATATTTAAAGTAAGATACTTTTTCTGTATATTCTCGTAAAATTGTTAGGAGTATAAAATGGCAAAAAGTAAATTTGAACGAACTAAGCCGCATATAAATGTTGGAACAATAGGTCATGTTGACCATGGAAAAACTACATTAACAGCCGCAATTGCAACTGTATTATCAAAAAAATTTGGTGGTGAAGCAAAATCTTATGATCAAATAGATGCAGCACCGGAAGAAAAAGCTCGGGGTATTACAATTAATACCGCTCATATAGAATATGAAACAAAGGCTAGACATTATGCTCATGTTGATTGCCCTGGACACGCTGATTATATAAAAAATATGATTACAGGAGCAGCACAAATGGATGGGGCTATTTTAGTCTGTTCTGCTGCTGATGGACCAATGCCTCAGACACGTGAGCATATTTTATTAGCTCGTCAAGTGGGTGTACCGTATATTGTTGTTTTTTTAAATAAAGCAGATATGGTGGATGATGAAGAATTATTGGAATTAGTTGAAATAGAAATTAGAGAATTATTAAATAAGTATGAATTTCCTGGAAATGATATACCAATAATTAAAGGTTCAGCAAAACTAGCCTTAGAAGGTGATACAGGTCCGTTAGGTGAGCAATCAATTTTATCTTTATCTAAAGCTTTAGATACTTATATTCCTACTCCTAATCGAGCAATAGACGGTGCTTTTTTATTGCCAGTTGAAGATGTTTTCTCTATATCAGGTAGAGGTACAGTAGTAACTGGTCGTGTTGAACGGGGTATTGTAAGGGTTGGAGAGGAATTAGAAATAATTGGTATTAAGGATACTGTAAAAACAACATGTACTGGTGTAGAAATGTTTCGTAAATTATTAGATCAAGGGCAAGCTGGTGATAATATTGGATTATTATTGCGCGGAACAAAACGTGAAGATGTAGAAAGAGGACAAGTTTTAGCTAAACCTGGATCAATTAAACCACATAAGCATTTTACTGGTGAAATTTATGCTTTATCAAAAGATGAAGGAGGTCGCCATACTCCGTTTTTTAGTAACTATCGTCCTCAGTTTTATTTTAGAACTACTGATGTAACAGGTTCAATTGAATTGCCAAAAAATAAAGAAATGGTAATGCCGGGAGATAATGTGTTAATTACGGTGCGATTGATTAATCCAATTGCCATGGAGGAAGGTTTACGTTTTGCTATTCGCGAAGGCGGTAGAACTGTTGGCGCGGGAGTTGTTGTTAAGATTATTGAATAAAAATTATATGTTAATTTTTTAAAAATAAGAGATTTATATTTTATTTATTTTTATAAAGGGGTATAGCTCAATTGGCAGAGCATTGGTCTCCAAAACCAAAGGTTGGCGGTTCGATGCCGTCTGCCCCTGCCATATTTAGCATGTTAAGGTATTAAAATGTCTAATTATTTTATAAAAATTTTTAGTATTTTTAGTGATAAAATCAAATTTTTATTAGTTATTTTTTTGGCAATAATTAGTACTTCAGTTTTTTGTATGTTGTATAAAAAATTTACTTTTTTTTCTATATTAATATTAATTATTAGTTTTTTACTGGAATTTATATTGATATACACTATAGAAAAGAAAATACTTTTTATAAAATTTATAAAAGAATCATTATGCGAAGTTAAAAAAATTGTTTGGCCAAAACCTAAAGAAACAATACAAATGACAATTACTGTATTTTCTTTTGTTTTATTTATGGCATTTTTTTTGCGTAGCGTTGATAAATTTCTTGAATTTTTTTTATACAACTTAATTTTAAGATAAAAAAAATAATATGAATGTAGTTCAACAGTTTATACAAGATAATTTATTAACTAAGGAAATAGTTAATAGTAATGAAATAAATATAGATAAAGGTAAGGAATACATAGAGAGATCTATAAATAATAAGAAACGTTGGTATGTTATTCATTCTTATTCTGGGATGGAGAAAAATGTTCAACGAAAATTGATAGAACGTATTAATAAATTAGGTATGCAAAAAAAATTTGGTAGAATTTTAGTTCCTACTGAAGAAATAGTTGATGTTAAGAAAAATCAGAAATCAGTAATTAAGAAACGTTTTTTTCCAGGTTATGTTTTAATTGAAATGGAAATGACAGATGAAAGTTGGCATTTAGTAAAAAATACTAAAAAAGTTACTGGTTTTATTGGAGGAAAATCAAATCGTCCAACTCCAATTTCCTCAAAAGAGATTGAAGAAATCTTAAAACAAATAAAAAAAGGTGTAGAAAAACCTCGACCGAAAATCCTTTATCAATTGGATGAATTAGTTCGTATAAAAGATGGTCCATTTACTGATTTTAGTGGAAATATAGAAGAAGTTAATTATGAAAAATCTCGTGTTCGTGTATCGGTTACTATATTTGGTCGAGCAACTCCGGTTGAACTTGAATTTAATCAGGTTGAAAAAATATAATTTTTTGTATCTTTTATGTAATTTTCTTATAATTAACAATAAAAATTATGGTAAAAAAAATTACTGGTTTTATTAAATTACAAATTCCAGCTGGAAAAGCTAATCCATCTCCTCCAATTGGTCCGGCATTAGGTCAACGTGGTTTGAATATCATGGAATTTTGTAAAAATTTTAATGCACAAACACAAGGAATAGAATTAGGTACTCCAATTCCTGTTATAATTACAGTATTTTCTGATAAATCTTTTACTTTTAAAAAAAAAGTAACACCAGTAACTTTTTTAATTAAAAAAGCTGCTGGAATTCAAAAAGGTTCAGCGAAGCCTCATTCAGATAAAGTAGGTAAATTAACATATTTACAAATCAAAGAAATTGCGACTATTAAAAATGTAGATCTTACGGCTGCCTCTATTTCAGCTGCTATGCGCACTATTGCTGGTTCAGCGCGTTCTATGGGAATTATAGTGGAAGGATTTGAATGAAAAAATTATCCAAATGTATCAATAAACATAAATTAAAGTTTGATAAAAATAAAATATATTCTTTTGATAGTGCTATTACTTTAATCAAGGAAGCAGCAACTGCAAAATTTGATGAATCAATTGATATTTCGATTCATTTAAATGTTAATATCAAAAGATCTGATCAAATAGTACGTGGTTCAATTGTGTTGCCATTTAGTACAGGTAAAAAGATTTATATTGCGGCATTTGTTCCTAAAGAAAAATATGAGCAAGCTAAAATAGCTGGAGCAGATATTGTTGGAATGGAAGATTTGGCTCAAAAAATTAAATCTAATGAAGTATCTTGTGATTTAGTAATCGCTTCTCCTGAAAGTATGCATATAGTTAGTTCTTTAGGTAAAATTCTTGGACCAAAAGGTTTAATGCCAAATATAAAAGACGGTACGTTAAATTCTGATATTTTAACTGCAATTAAAAATGCAAAATCAGGACAAATTCGATATCGTATGGATAAAACTGGAATTATTCATGCATCAATTGGTAGAAAATCTTTTTGTAATGAAAATATAAAATCTAATATTTTAGCATTAATTAATATTTTAAATAAAAATAAATCTTCAACCAATAAAAATTATATTCGAAAAATATATTTATCTTCTACAATGGGTATTGGTTTGCAAATTGATTGCAATATTGAATAAAATTTTTAATTAATTTAAAATTAATTATTAATATAATGAAAATTTAATTATATATAAAATAGTAAACAAAATAGTAATTATATGAAATTTAATAAAATTTAAAAAATATAAAATTAATGAATATAATTTATATTAGAACTAATGGTATAATGAGAATTTAAATTTTATTTACATTTAATTCTAACAACATAAATATATTTTTAAAAAAATAAATTTAATGAATTATAATTTTTTATTATAACTAATTTATTTTTAAATTTTAGCATTATTTTGGAGGTTAATTTTGAGTTCTTATTTGAATAATAAAAAATTTATTATTAATAAAATTTCTGATAAAGTGGCTAATTCACAAATAATTATTTTATCTGAATATTCTGGAATTAAAGTGAATCAGTTAACAGAATTGCGCGAAAAAGCAAGAAAAAAAAATGTGTATTTGTGTGTTTTAAAAAATACTCTTGCTCGTCGTGTTTTTAAAAATACTATTTTTTCTAATTTATCTTCTAAGTTGCATGGTCAATTAATTTATTTAATATCTAATGATATTATTGAATCATCTAAAATTATTAATAATTTTTCTAAAAATAATGAAAAATTTATTATTAGAATAGGTAATTTTTCGGGAAATTTACTTGATAAAAAAACTATAATTAAATTTGCGAATATTCCGAATAAAAAAGTTTTATTAACTCAATTATTGAAAATAATATTTTTTCCTATTTCTAGTTTTATATATGGATTATCCATTTTGTCTAAAAAAAAATAAATTTAAATATGTGTTAAAATAGTATTAAATTACATTTAATTATATATAATTAACTTTCACTAAACATAATTTTAAAAATATTTAGGGAATTTTTCAATGACAATTGGTAAAGATGAAATTTTAAAAGCTATTAGTAATTTAACAGTATTAGAATTAAATGATCTAGTTAAAGCGTTTGAAAAAAAATTTGAAGTATCAGCTGCCACAATAGTCTCTAATAACTCTAATTCGGAATCTTCTTCCGATGCTCCAATAAAAGAACAAACAGAATTTATGGTTACATTGAATAATTTTGGTACAAATAAAGTTAGCGTAATTAAAATTGTACGTGAAATTACTGGGTTGGGTTTAAAAGAGGCGAAAAATTTAGTTGATTCTGCACCTAAAGTAATTAAAGAAGGAATTACTAAAGAAGCCGCTGAAGCAATTAAGAAAAAATTAGAAGAAGTTGGAGCGAAAATAGAAATAAAATAATTTTAAAAAATTATTTAATTATTTTTGTTTAATTTTGAATTCGTATATAGTAATTTACTTTTTATTTTTTTTTAAAAATAATTATAAAAACATATTTATTAATCTAATAGGATATTTTTAAAATTTTAGTAAAATAAAAAATTTTTAAAAAAAATATTTTATCTTAAATTTTATATTTTATCTTATTTTTATTTCATAGAGTGTTCATGCAGTATTCATTCACCGAGAAGAAGCGTATTCGAAAATCTTTTGCAAAACGCCCTGATGTTCATAGTGTTCCTTTTTTATTGATAACGCAATTAGAATCTTATTATAATTTCTTACAAGCAGATATTATACCATCTAATCGTAAAAACGAAGGCTTAGAGGCTGCATTTAGATCTGTATTTCCTATTCATACCGGTTTAGCTCGTTTGGAGTTTTTTTCATATACGTTAAGTTCACCGTTATTTGATGTAAAAGAATGTCAAAAACGTGGTCTAACATTTGCTTCATCATTACGTGTTAGGATGCGTTTAGTAATTTTAGATAAAGAATCTCCTAAATCTATTATTAAAGAAATAAAAGAACAAGAAGTTTATATGGGTGAACTTCCTTTGATGACTAAAACTGGATCTTTTATTATTAATGGAACAGAGCGTGTTGTTGTTTCTCAGTTACATCGTTCACCTGGCGTATTTTTTGAGCATGATAGAGGAAAGACGCATTCTTCAGGAAAATTATTATTTTCAGCGAGAATTATTCCTTATCGTGGATCATGGTTGGATTTTGAATTTGATCCTAAAGATATTTTATTTTTTCGTATTGATCGAAGACGAAAAATGCCTATAACAGTTTTATTAAAAGCTATTGGTATGACACCTGAACAAATTTTGTTATATTTTTTTTCTTTTGATAATTTTACTTTACATAATATTAGCGGTGCTAGCATGAATTTTGTTGCTGAACATCTTCGTGGTGAAATAGCGTGCTTTAATATTATTGATAAAAATGGACAGATAATTGTCCCGAAAAACAAAAGAATAAATTATAAGCATATTCGTCAGATAGAGAGTGCTGGTATAAAAAAAATTATAGTTCCAGAAGATTATTTAATTGGTAAGGTTTTAGCAAGAAATATAGTTGATCACGAAACTAATAAAGTTATTGCTTTTGCTAACAATGAAATTACAGAAGAATTATTATATAGTTTTCGTAAAGCGAATATTTTAAATATAGAAACATTATATACTAATGATCTAGATCATGGCGCATATATTTCACAAACATTATCTATTGATGAAACAAGAGATCAAATAACAGCTAAAACTTCTATTTATCGTACAATGCGCCCCGGGGAACCTCCTACAGAAGATTCAGTTAATACATTATTTAATAGTTTATTTTATGATGCAGATAGGTATGATTTATCTATTGTTGGTCGTATGAAATTTAATCGTAAAATTGGATGTAAGAAATTATATGGAAAAATGACTTTATCTAATAGTGACATATTATCTGTTATTAAAATATTAGTAGGTTTACGTAATGGGCATGGGGAAATTGATGATATTGATCATTTAGGTAATCGTCGTGTACGTTGTGTTGGAGAATTAGTGGAAAATCAATTTAGATCTGGTTTATTAAGAGTAGAACGAGCAGTTAAAGAACGATTAGCTCAATCAGAAATTGAAAATTTAATGCCACATGATTTAATTAATTCTAAACCAATTTCATCTGTTATTCGTGAATTTTTTGGAACATCACAGTTATCTCAATTTATGGATCAAACTAATGCTCTTTCAGAAATTACACATAAACGTCGTATATCAGCTTTAGGCCCTGGAGGATTAACTCGTGAACGTGCTGGTTTTGAGGTACGTGATGTGCACCCAACCCATTATGGTCGAGTTTGTCCAATTGAAACACCAGAAGGACCAAATATCGGTTTAATTAATTCTCTTGCATTATATGCGCGCTTAAATAAATATGGTTTCCTTGAAACTCCTTATCGTAGAATTGAAAATAATAGAATTACTAATCATGTTGATTATCTTTCTGCAATTGAGGAAGGGGACTATGTTATTGCTCAGGCAAATACTACTTTCGATAGTTATGGTTTATTAATTGATGAATTAGTATATGCTCGTGTAGCCGGTGAAACTATTTTAGTTTCTTCCGAAAGAGTACAATATGTAGATGTAGCTCCCGGGCAAATTGTTTCTGTTGCGGCTTCATTGATTCCATTTTTAGAGCATGATGACGCAAATAGAGCGTTAATGGGAGCAAATATGCAAAGACAAGCAGTTCCTTGTTTAAGACCTCAAAAGGCATTAATTGGTACAGGAATTGAACGTATTGTTGCCATTGATTCTGGTAATACTGTACAAGCATTACGAGGCGGGGTAGTTAATTATGTTGATTCTATGAGAATAGTAGTTCGTGTAAATGATAATGAAACAAGAATTGGAGATGTTGGGGTTGATATTTATAATTTAACTAAGTATATACGATCTAATCAAAATACTAATATTAATCAACGACCTATTGTTAAAATAGGAGATTGTGTTAGTAAACATGATGTAATTGCTGATGGTACGTCAACTGATTTAGGTGAGTTAGCTTTAGGTCAAAATATGTTAGTTGCATTTATGCCATGGAATGGTTATAACTTTGAAGATTCAATTTTAATTTCTGAGAGAGTTGTTTCTAATGATTATTATACCTCAATTCATATTGAAGAACTTTCTGTTGTAGCTCGTGATACTAAATTAGGATTAGAAGAAATTACTAGAGATATTTCTAGTTTATCTGAAAGTCAATTATCATGTTTAGATGATTCTGGTATTATTTATATTGGGTCAGAAGTTGTAACAGGAGATATATTAGTTGGAAAAGTTACACCAAAAGGTGAAACACATCTTACGCCAGAAGAAAAATTATTACGTGCAATTTTTGGAGAAAAAGCATCAGATGTAAAGGATACTTCTCTTAGAGTTCCAGCTGGAATGTTGGGTACTGTTATTGATATACAAATATTTACACATGAGGGAATTGTGCGTGATTCTCGTGCGCAACAAATCATTCATGATGAATTACAAAATTATGATCTTAATTTAAAAAATCAATTACAAATTATTGAAAATGACATATTTCAACGTTTAGAAGAAGTATTAATTGGTAAAATTATTCATGTAAATACAGAGAAAGAAATTAAAATAACTAAATCGTATTTAGATAATTTAGATAAATTTGATTGGTTTGATATTTATGTAGATGATGATACAAACTTTTTTTTAAAAAGAATTAAAAATTCAATTTTAGAAAGACGTAAAAAGTTTGATTTAGCATTTAAGGAAAAAAAAAGAAAATTAATACAAGGTGATGAATTACCTCCTGGTGTTCAAAAAATGGTTAAAGTTTATTTAGCTGTAAAAAGACGTTTACAACCTGGAGATAAAATGGCTGGTAGACATGGTAATAAAGGTGTGGTTTCACGTATATTACCTATTGAAGATATGCCTTATATGGCCGATGGAACTACAGTTGATATTGTTTTAAATCCATTAGGCGTGCCTTCTCGTATGAATATTGGTCAAATTTTGGAGGTTCATTTAGGATGGGCATCTAGAGGGCTGGGATTACGTTTAGATAAAATGTTAAAAGAAAAAGTTGATATTATTAAAATACGTAAATTTCTTGATAAAATTTATAATGAATCTGGGAAAAGAGAAGAATTAGATAGTTTAAATGATAAAGAAATTATGTCTTTAGTAGAAAATTTAAAGATTGGTATACCATTTGCTACTCCAGTATTTGACGGGGCAAATGAATTAGAAATTCGACGCATGTTAGATTTAGCTTATCCTGATAAAATTTCTAAAAAATTAGGTATGACACCATCAAAAAATCAAGTAACTATGTATGATGGGCGCACCGGAGAAGCTTTTGATCGTGCTGTAACTGTAGGTTATATGCATTATTTAAAATTACATCATTTAGTTGATGATAAAATGCATGCTCGTTCAACCGGTCCATATTCCTTGGTTACTCAACAACCTTTAGGTGGAAAAGCTCAATTTGGTGGTCAGCGATTTGGTGAAATGGAAGTATGGGCATTAGAGGCGTATGGTGCATCATATATATTACAAGAAATGTTAACAGTAAAATCAGATGATGTAAATGGACGAACTAAAATTTATGAAAATTTAGTTAAAGGAGATTACGCAATTAATGCTGGTATGCCAGAATCCTTTAATGTATTAGTAAAAGAAATTAGATCTTTAGGAATTGATATTGATCTTGAAAAAGATTAATTTGCGATTTTCGTTTTCAATATTTAATTATACTTATAAAATTTAAATTTTTACATTTCTTAGGAAATTATATATGAAGGCATTACTTGATTTATTTAAACAAATTCATCAAATTGAACAATTTAATGCGATAAAAATTAGCCTTGCATCTCCAGAAAAAATAAGATCTTGGTCTTATGGTGAAGTTAAAAAACCAGAAACTATTAATTATCGTACTTTTAAACCAGAGCGAGATGGTTTATTTTGTTCTAAAATCTTTGGTCCCGTTAAGGATTATGAATGTTTATGTGGAAAATATAAAAGATTAAAACATCGTGGAGTTATTTGTGAAAAGTGTGGTGTTGAGGTTACTTTATCAAAAGTTCGTCGTGAACGTATGGGGCATATTGAGCTTGCGTCTCCTACCGCTCATATTTGGTTTTTAAAATCATTACCATCTCGTTTAGGTATGGTACTTGATATGACGTTACGTGATATTGAAAGAGTGCTATATTTTGAAGCTTATGTTGTAACAGATCCAGGTACTACTCCTTTAAAAAAAGGTCAAATTTTATCAGAGGATAATTATTTTATTAAATATGAAGAATATGGTGATAAATTTACAGCATTGATGGGTGCGGAAGGTATTCGTGATTTATTACGTTCAATAGATATTAATCATGATATCGAGATTTTAAAAAAAGATTTAAAGGAATCAAAATCTGAATCTAAAATTCAAAAATATGTAAAAAGATTAAAGGTATTGGAGGCATTTCAGCGTTCTGGTATTAAACCAGAATGGATGATTATAGAGGTATTGCCTGTGCTTCCACCAGAATTAAGACCATTAGTTCCTTTGGATGTTGGTCGTTTTGCAACCTCTGATTTAAATGATTTATATAGACGTTTTATTAATCGTAATAATCGTTTAAAACGTTTAATAGAATTACGAGCGCCAGAAATTATTACGCGTAATGAAAAGAGAATGTTACAAGAAGCAACTGATGCTTTATTAGATAATGGTAGACGGGGAAAAATAATGACTGGAGCTAATAAACGTCCATTAAAATCTTTAGCTGAAATGATTAAAGGTAAAGGAGGACGTTTTCGTCAAAATTTATTAGGAAAACGTGTAGATTATTCTGGTCGATCTGTAATTGTTGTAGGCCCTCAATTAAAGTTACATCAATGTGGTTTACCAAAATTAATGGCTCTAGAGTTGTTTAAACCATTTATTTTTAATAAACTTGAATTATTGCAATTATCTAGCACCATAAAAGCGGCGAAAAAATTTGTCGAATCACAAGAACCAATAGTTTGGGATATTTTAGAAGAAATAATTCATCAGCATCCTATTATGTTAAATCGTGCGCCAACATTACATCGTCTTGGTATTCAAGCATTTGAGCCGGTATTAATTGAGGGAAAAGCAATTCAATTACATCCTTTAGTTTGTGCTGCTTTTAATGCTGATTTTGATGGCGATCAAATGGCAGTTCATGTACCATTATCTATTGAAGCACAAATGGAAGCTCGTACATTAATGTTAGCATCAAATAATATTTTATTTCCATCAAATGGAGAGCCATCTATTGTTCCATCGCAAGATATAGTATTAGGTTTATATTATGCGACACGTGAAAAAATTAATGGTAAAGGTGAGGGATTAATATTTTCAGATATTTTTGAAGTAATTCGTGCTTATACTAATAAAGTTGTTGAATTATCTAGTCGAATTACTGTTCGTATTACCGAGTACGTAAAAGATAATATTAAGGATTCTAAAGATTCGGATTCTAAAGATTCTATATTTAAAAAAATAATCAAACGTTATGAAACAACAGTAGGTCGTGCAATTTTATCTGAAGTTCTTCCAAAGGGTTTATCATTTTCTTTATTAAATTGTACTTTAAAGAAAAAAGAAATTTCTAAATTAATTAATAGTTCATTTAGAAGATGTGGATTACAAGCCACAGTAATATTTGTTGATGAATTGATGCAATTAGGTTTTAATTTAGCAACACGCGCAGGAATTTCTATTTGTGTTGATGATATGTTAGTTCCTTCTCAAAAACCAGAAATCATTGCTTTAGCAGAAAAAGAAGTTAGGCAAATAGAACAACAATATGCCTCAGGCTTAGTTACCTTTGGTGAGCGTTATAATAAAGTTATAGATATTTGGGGTAAGGCCGGAGATGATATTAGTAAGGCAATGATGGATAAATTAAAAATAGAAAATGTAATGAATAAAGATGGTACATATAGTACTCAAGAATCTTTTAATACAATTTATATGATGGCTGATTCTGGTGCGCGTGGTTCTGCTGCTCAAATTCGTCAATTAGCTGGTATACGTGGTTTAATGGCAAAACCAGATGGATCTATAATTGAAACTCCAATTACTGCTAATTTTAGAGATGGTTTAGATGTATTACAGTACTTTATTTCAACACATGGTGCTCGTAAAGGTTTAGCTGATACTGCATTAAAAACTGCTAATTCAGGTTATTTAACAAGAAGATTAGTTGATGTTACACAAGATTTAGTAATAATTGAAGAAGATTGTTATACTTCTAATGGTGTCTTTATGAAAGCATTAATTGAAGGCGGAGAAATAATTGAAGCGTTATGTGATCGTATTTTAGGAAGAGTGACATCTGATGATATAATTCATCCAGATACACAGATGATATTATATAAAAAAAATACTTTATTAGATGAAGATTGTGTTAGTGTAATTGAGAGTCTTGGTATTGATGAAATAAAAGTTCGAACACCATTAACATGTAATACACGATATGGATTATGCGCAAATTGTTATGGAAGAGATTTAGGTAGAGGGGTAATAGTTGATATTGGTGAAGCAGTTGGGGTAATTGCTGCTCAATCAATTGGTGAACCCGGCACGCAATTAACAATGCGTACTTTTCATATTGGAGGAGCAGTTTCACGAGCAATTATTGCTTCATCTATTGAAGCAAAATCGAATGGAATCATTCGTTTTACATCAACTATGCGTTATGTGATAAATAGTAAAAAAGAATTTGTTGTTATTTCTCGTTCCGGAGAAATTATAATAGTTGATAATTATGAGCGTGAACGTGAAAGACATAAAGTACCATATGGCGCAACCCTTATTATTAAAAATAATACGTTTATTAATGCCGGTATGATTATAGCAAAATGGGATCCTTTAACTCGTCCTATTATTACCGAGTATTCTGGAATAATAAAATTTGAAAATGTAATAGAAGGATCAACTGTTGCTAAACAAATAGATGAGGTTACTGGTTTATCTACATTAGTAGTAATTGATGCAAAACGTCGTGGTTTAACAAAGATATTGCGTCCTCAAGTTAAATTATTAAATGAATATGGTGAAGAAATTAAAATTCCTGGAACAGAACATCCGGTAACAATTACATTTCAAGTTGGGGCTTTATTGACCGTTAAAAATAATCAAAAAGTTAAAGTTGGAAAAGTTATCGCAAGAATTCCGACTGAATCACAAAAGACTCGTGATATTACTGGTGGTTTGCCTCGTGTTGCAGAATTATTTGAAGCTCGTTCACCAAAAGATTCTGGTATATTAGCAGAAGTAACCGGTACAGTCGCTTTTGGTAAGGAGACAAAAGGTAAACAACGTTTAGAGATTACAGATATGGATGGAAAAAAACACGAATTTATGATTTCTAAAGAAAAACAAATTCTTGTTCATGATGGGCAAGTAGTTAATAAAGGTGAAATGATTGTGGATGGACCAGCTAATCCTCAAGATATTCTTAGATTATTAGGTATTGAAGCATTATCTCGTTATATTGTTGATGAAGTTCAGGATGTATATCGATTACAGGGTGTTAAAATTAATGATAAACATATTGAGGTTATTGTAAGACAAATGCTTCGTCGTGTACAAATAATTGACTCAGGAGATACTAATTATATTGCTGGTGAACAAGTTGAGCGCTCTGAATTATTTGATGAAAATGACAGAGTATTATCCTTAAATCAAAATCCGGCGACATATGAAAATATATTATTAGGTATTACTAAGGCTTCATTATCAACTGATTCGTTTATTTCTGCCGCTTCTTTTCAAGAAACTACCCGTGTATTAACTGAGGCCGCTATAATGGGTAAACGTGATAATTTACGTGGTTTAAAAGAGAATGTAATTGTAGGTCGTTTAATTCCAGCTGGAACTGGTTTAGAATTTAGAAAAGCTCGTAAAAACAAAAATTTTTAAGAAATAAAATGTTATTTTTATATAAAATTTTGTTAAAAAATAATGGTTTTAAAATGTTGACTAGCTTATATTTAATATGTATAATTCCACGTACTAACTTTTATTAATATATAAAATAATTTATTATTTTATATATATTTAATTTTAAAAAATTTAATTAAACTTTGTTGGACGAATATAAATAAAATGCCAACTATCAATCAATTAATTCGTAATCCGCGTATTTCTATACGTGCTAAAAGTAAATCTCCTGCATTAGAAAATAGCCCACAAAAAAGAGGAGTGTGTACTCGTGTTTATACAACAACTCCTAAAAAACCTAATTCAGCTCTTCGTAAGGTTGCTAAGGTTCGCTTAACTAATGGTTTTGAGGTAATTTCTTATATTGGAGGAGAGGGTCATAATTTACAAGAACATAGTGTTGTATTATTACGTGGTGGTCGTGTAAAAGATTTACCAGGTGTACGATATCATATGATTAGGGGGGCATTGGATACGCAAGGCGTAAAAAATCGTAAACAAGCGCGTTCAAAATACGGTTCAACTCGTACTAATTCTGCTAAAAAATAAAATTTAATAAAATTATAATAATTTAAATTTTTAAAAAAGGTAATCAAGATGTCTCGTCGTAGAGAAATAACTAAAAGAGAGATTATGCCTGATCCAAAATTTAATAGTGTAGATGTAGCAAAATTTGTAAATATTTTAATGTTATCAGGTAAAAAATCAGTTGCTGAGACCATTATATATGGTGCATTTGATTATATTAAAGAAAAATCTGGTAAAGATCCATTAGAAGTATTTTTTTCAGCAATTTCTAATTGTACACCATCTGTAGAAGTTAAATCTCGTCGAGTGGGTGGAGCTAATTATCAAGTTCCAGTTGAAGTTCGTCCTGTTCGTAGGTTAGCATTATCGATGCGTTGGTTACGTGAAGCAGCGAATAAGCGTAATGAAAAATCAATGCAACAACGTTTAGGAAATGAATTGATGGAAGCATCAGAAAATAAAGGTAGCGCTATAAAACGACGAGATGAAATTCATCGCATGGCTGAAGCTAATAAAGCATTTTCTCATTTTCGTTTTTAATATTTTTAAATTTGTATAGTATTTTTTAAAATTTTTATTTTTGTATATCTTGGTTTATTGAACGAAATTTAGGATAAACTGTTATGGAACGTAAAACTCCGATTGATAGGTATCGTAATATCGGTATTTCTGCTCATATAGACGCGGGTAAAACAACAACTACCGAACGTATTTTGTTTTATACTGGCGTGAACCATAAAATTGGAGAGGTACACGATGGTGCAGCTACTATGGACTGGATGGAGCAAGAGCAAGAGCGTGGAATAACAATTACTTCAGCAGCAACCACTTGTTTTTGGAAAGGAATGGCAAATAATTTCCCTAAACATCATATAAATATAATTGATACTCCTGGTCATGTTGATTTTACAATTGAAGTTGAGCGTTCAATGCGTATATTAGATGGTGTATGTATGGTATATTGTGCTGTTGGAGGCGTACAACCACAATCAGAAACTGTTTGGAGGCAAGCTAATAAATATAAAGTTCCTCGTTTAGCATTTGTAAATAAAATGGATCGTATTGGCGCTAATTTTTTTAAAGTTTATAAACAAATACAAGAGCGTTTGAAAGCTAATCCAGTCCCTATTCAAATACCAATTGGTTCTGAAGAATCATTTAATGGTGTAATTGATTTAGTAAAAATGCAGGCTATTTATTGGGATGAAAAAAGTAAAGGAGTTAAGTTTGATTATAAAGATATTCCTGAATCTTTAAAAGAAGAAGCAAAAAAATGGCGTGAAAATATTTTAGAAGTTGTTTCGGAAACATCTGAAAGTTTAATGGATAAGTATTTAGAAGAAAGTGATTTAAATGAAACTGAAATTAAAATAGCAATTAGAAAACTAACTATTGCTGGCGAAATAATTCCTATGATGTGTGGTACAGCTTTTAAAAATAAAGGTGTTCAAGCAATGTTAGATGGTATAATTGAATATTTACCTTCTCCTGTTGATATACCACCTATAACAGGATCAAATGTAGATAATGAAATTGTATTTCGACAAGCTAAGGATAAAGAAAAATTTTCTGCATTAGCTTTTAAAATTTCTACAGATCCATTTGTTGGTCAATTATGTTTTATTCGTTGTTATTCTGGAATATTACACTCAGGTGATGTAATATTAAATTCATTAAAAATAAAAAAAGAAAGAGTTGGTCGTATTGTTCAAATGCATGCTAATCAGCGCGAGGAAATTAAAAAAATTTCAGCTGGTGATATTGCCGCTATAGTTGGTTTAAAAAATACAACTACTGGTGATACACTTTGTGATGAAAAAAATATAATAATATTAGAGCAAATAAGTTTTCCTGAGCCAGTTATTTCTCAAGCAATTGAACCAAAAACTAAAGCTGATCAAGAAAAAATGGGTATGGCATTAAATCGTTTGGCAGCAGAAGATCCATCGTTTCGAGTAAGAATTGATGAAGAATCTTGTCAAACAATTATTGCTGGTATGGGTGAATTACATTTAGATATTATTGTTGACCGTATAAAACGTGAATTTGGTGTAGAAGCAACTGTTGGAAAACCTCAGGTGGCATATAGAGAAACAATTCGAAGAACATGCAAAGAAGTTGAAGGAAAATTTATTAAACAATCTGGTGGTAGGGGTCAATATGGTCATGTTGTTTTAAAAATTGAACCACAAATTCCTGGAAAAGGTTTTGAGTTTATTGATGCTATAAAGAGCGGGGTTGTTCCTCGTGAATTTATCCCTGCTGTAGAGAAGGGTATACGGGACTCATTAAATTCTGGTGTGTTAGCTGGTTACCCAGTAGTTGATGTAAAAGTAACTTTATTTTACGGTTCTTATCATGATGTTGATTCAAATGAAAATGCATTTCGAATTGCAGGATCTATGGCATTTAAAGATGGTTGTCGTAGATCTGATCCAACTATTCTTGAGCCAATAATGGCTGTGGATGTTGAAACTCCAGAAGATTATGCTGGAGCAGTAATGGGAGATTTAGCCTCTCGAAGGGGGATGATACAAGGAATGAATGAAATTTCAGGAGGAGGTGGAAAAATAATAAAAGCAGAGGTACCGTTATCCAAAATGTTTGGTTATTCTACATCTTTACGGTCAATTACTCAGGGAAGAGCTACTTACACAATGGAATTTAAGCATTATTCAGAAATACCAAAAAATTTAATTGATACAATTATTAATAATAAAATTTAAATTTTTTATAACGGTTCGTCTTTTAAGGAAAAGCATGTCAATTATAAATCAAAAAATTCGTATTCGTTTAAAGGCGTTTGATTACCGTTTAATTGATAAATCAACATTAGAAATTGTTGAAACAGCTAGAAAATCAGGTTCGGTAGTGCGTGGGCCTATTCCTTTACCTACTCGTATTCAACGTTTTGATGTATTACGTTCACCTCATGTTAATAAAACGGCACGTGATCAATTTGAAATGCGTACTCATCGAAGATTAATGGATATTGTAAATCCAACAGATAAAACTGTGGATGCATTAATTAAATTAGATTTATCCGCTGGTGTAGATGTAGAAATTAAATTATATTAGATAAATTGGATTTAAAGAATTATTTATTAATTATAAATTTTATATTTTTAAAATTTGTATTAATCTTATTATTAAGTTAAAATTTAGCGCTAAATTTTAAAAATTTAAAAAAAATTTATATAAAAGTGTAGAAAAATATACCAAAATTGATGTGGAGATTAGAATATGAGTCAGGGTTTATTAGGTCGTAAGGTTGGTATGACGCGTATCTTTACAAAAAATGGTGAGTCTATTCCTATAACTGTTTTAGACGTATCTAAAAATTATATTATTCAGATTAAAATACCCGAAATAGATGGTTATAGCGCTATTCAAGTTTCATGCGGTCAAATTCGTCCATCTAAAATAAATAAAGCTATAGCTGGGCATTATGCTAAATCTAATGTTTTATCTGGTTCTTTTTTAAAAGAATTTTTAATTGATTCTAAGGAAGTTTCTAAAATAAAAATTGGTGATTTGGTTTCTATTAATTTATTTGATGTAGGTCAAAAAGTAGATGTTCGTGGTATTTCAATAGGTAAAGGTTATTCTGGTGTTATTAAACGTTATGGATTTTCTTCTGGTCGCGCATCAAGAGGAAATTCTTGTGCTCATAATGTCCCTGGTTCAATCGGAATGTCACAAGATCCTGGTCGTGTTTTTCCTGGAAAACGTATGTCTGGTCATTTAGGTAATACTTTAAAAACTATTCAAAATCTTAAAATTATAAAAATTGATTATGAGCGTCAACTTTTATTTATTAAAGGATCTGTTCCTGGCGCAAGAAATGGAAAAATAATTGTAACACATGCAATTAAAAATAAAGTTAATAAGGTTATATAGTTATGGATATAAAGTTTTTGAATGCACAAGGTAAAATTTCTTCAAATATTGAAGTAAAAGATACTATTTTTAATAGTGTTTATAATCAAGCATTAATTCATCAAATTATAGTTTCATACCGTGCGAATATGCGCAAGGGAAATAGAAAACAAAAAGATAGGAAAGAAGTGCATCATACTACAAAAAAACCGTGGCGTCAAAAAGGAACAGGACGTGCTCGTGCTGGGATGTCATCTTCTCCATTATGGAAAGGAGGTGGACGTTGTTTTCCAAATCTTCCTAATGAAAATTTTTCACATAAAATTAATAAAAAAATGTATAGAATTGCTATTTGTTCTATATTATCTCAATTAGTTAGAGAAAATCGTTTATTAATTATTGAAAATTTTTCGATAGATTCTCCAAAAACTAAATTATTAGCTAATAAATTAATAGATATGGGTTTAAATTCAGTTTTAATTATTGTTGATGAATTTAAAGAAAATTTATTACTTTCTTCTAGAAATTTATCAAATGTATTATTTATTGAACCGCGATATATTAATCCAATATCACTTATATTTTATAAAAAAGTTTTAATTATTAAAAATGCATTAAAGAAAGTTGAGAGATTATTAATATGAGTATTAATATTAAACATAATAAGGAACGTTTGATGAAAATATTATTATTTCCAATAATTTCCGAAAAAGCAACTTTTGTTTATAAAAAGAATAAACAAGTTATTTTTTGTGTAATACGAGATGCTACTAAATTAGAAATTAAGGCTGCTATAAAACTTTTTTTTAATATAAAAGTTAAATCAGTTCAAGTAGTAAATCGTTTAGGAAAACAAAAACGTTCTGGTAAAAGTGTGGGACGTCGTAAACATATGCGACATGCTTTTATATGTTTATATCCAGATCAAGAAATAGATTTTATAAAAAAAGGAGAAATTATAAATGACTCTTATTAGAGTTAAACCAACTTCTCCTGGTCGCCGAGGAATGGTTAAGGTTATTAATAAAAATTTATATAAAGGTCGACCATTTCGACCGTTAATTGAAAAAAAATCAAAAACTGCTGGTCGTAATAATTATGGTCGTATTACTACTCGTCATATTGGAGGGGGTCATAAACAAAATTATCGTATAATTGATTTTAAACGAAAAAAAGATAATATCCTAGCAAAAGTTGAACGTATTGAGTATGACCCTAATCGTAGTGCAAATATAGCACTTTTATGTTATATTGATGGTGATCGTCGTTATATTCTTGCCACAAAAAATATGACTATAGGTAATTATATCATGAATGGTTCTGATGCCCCTATAAAATCTGGTAATTGTTTGCCGATTAGAAATATTCCAATTGGTACTGTAATTAATTGTATAGAAATGTTACCTGGAAAAGGTGCTCAAATAGCTCGTTCTGCTGGTGCTAGCGCTATTCTAATATCTCGTGAGGGAGTATATTCTCAAATACGTTTATGTTCTGGTGAAGTTAGGCGTATACATATTGAATGTCGAGCTACTATAGGAGAAATAGGAAATATCGAACATAATTTATGTAAAATTGGTAAAGCTGGTGCGATGCGTTGGCGTGGTATACGTCCTACTGTACGAGGAGTGGCTATGAATCCAATAGATCATCCTCATGGAGGTGGTGAGGGAAAAACTTCTTCTGGTCGTCATCCTGTTTCCCCTTGGGGTACACCAACTAAAGGAAAAAAAACGCGTAATAACAAGCGTACAGATTCTATGATAGTTTCTTATCGAAAAAATAAATAAGGATTAGAAAATGGCACGTTCATTAAAAAAAGGTCCTTTTTGTGATGTTCATTTAATAAAAAAAGTTGAAAAAGCACAAAATGCAAAAGATAAAAAACCAATTAAAACTTGGTCTCGTCGTTCAACAATTATGCCTGATTTTATTGGTTTAACTATTTCTGTTCATAACGGAAAAGAGCATATACCTATATATATATCTGAAAATATGGTTGGTCATAAACTTGGTGAATTTGCATTAACTCGTACATTTAAATGCCATTCTGGCGATAAAAAGGCTAAGAAATAAAAGGTTTAATTTAATGGAAACTAAAGCTATTTTACGTAATATACATCTTTCTACACAAAAAAGTCGTTTAGTTGCTAATTTAATTCGAGGGAAAAGTGTTGAAAAAGCTATTAATATTTTATCCTTTAACCGTAAAAAATGTGCAATTATTATTAAAAAAGTATTAGAATCTGCAATTGCTAATGCAGAACATAATAATGGAGAAGATATAGATACCTTAAAAGTTAAAGCTATTTATATTGAAAAAGCTTCAATTGTTAAGCGTTTTTTTGCGCGTGCTAAAGGTAGAGGTAATCATATTTCAAAAAAATTTTGTCATATTTATGTAATTGTAAGTAGTAATTAAGGAGTTATAAAATGGGACAAAAAATTCATCCAGTTGGATTTCGTCTTCCGATTAATTTAGATTGGAAATCACGTTGGTATGCTGATAAAAGTGATTTTTCTGTTATGCTGAATCAGGATTTGAGAGTTCGTGCATATCTTAAAGAAAAATTAAAAAATGCATCAATCAGTCGTGTTGTAATTGAGCGACCATCTAGAAATGCTCGTATTACTATTTATAGTTCACGACCAGGGGTTGTGATTGGTAAAAAAGGTGAAGATATTGAAGTGTTGAGGTCTGTTTTATCTAAAATTATGAATGTACCTGTTCATATTAATATTGAAGAAATTAATAGACCAGAATCAGACGCTAAACTTATTTCTGATTCAATTGCACAACAATTAGAAAAGCGTATTGTATTTCGAAGGGTAATGAAACGTGTAATACAAAATTCAGCTCGATTAAGTTTAAAGGGAATAAAAATAATGATTTCTGGTCGTTTAAATGGTGTTGAGATTGCTAGAAAAGAATGGTATAAAGAAGGTAGAATACCTTTGCATACTTTACGTGCAGATATTGATTATGGTTTTAGTGAAGCTCATACAACCTATGGAATTATTGGTATAAAAGTTTGGATTTATAAAGGGGAAATACGTCCTATGAAAAGTATAAATTCTGTACAAACAAAAACCGTAAATCATGATAAAAAACGTCGTCCTCAATATCGAATTAATCAAAATATAGATTTTCATTCAAAAAATATTCATTCTAAGTCACAACAAAAGGTTTTAGAAAAATAATATGTTACAACCAGCTCGTAGAAAATATCGTAAAGAACAAAAAGGACGTAATACTGGTATTTCACATTTTCGTGGTACTTCTGTTTCTTTTGGTAAATTTGGATTAAAAGCAATTGTTCGTGGGCGAATTACATCGCAACAAATTGAATCAGCTAGAAGAGCAATGACTCGTCATATTAAACGAGGAGGTCGGGTTTGGATTAGAATTTTTCCGGATAAACCAATTTCTAATAAACCGGCAGAAGTTAGAATGGGAAATGGTAAAGGAAATCCAGAATATTATGTTACAGAAATACAACCAGGAAAAGTTCTTTATGAGATGGATGGAGTAACCGAAGAATTAGCAAGAGAAGCGTTTCGTTTGGCTTCCGCTAAACTTCCACTTTTAACTATTTTTGTTATTAGACAAGTTGGGCAATAATTATAAAAAATAAAAAAAATAAAAAAATGAAAATATACGAATTATTAAAAAAAGATAAAAAAGATTTAAATAAAGAATTAATTGAATTATTAAAAATACAATTTAGTTTACGTATACAAATAAAAACTCAAAAATTACATAATATTTCTCAAATAAAAAAAATACGTCGTAATATTGCGCGCATTAAAACTATTTTAAATATTAGGAATGTTTAAATGAGCACTTTAATAAAAAAAAAATTAAAAAGATCTTTAATTGGTAAAGTTATATCTGATAAAATGGATAACACCGTAACTGTACTTATAGAACGTCGTGTTAAACATCCTTTATATGGTAAAATTATTACACGAACTAGTAAATATCATGTGCATAATAAAAATAATTTTGCTAAACTTGGAGATATTGTTGAAATTAAAGAGGTTAGACCAATTTCAAAAACAAAATCTTGGAATATAAAAAATATATTAACTTAATTACAAAAAATTTTGTATTATAATTTTTATAGATTTTTTAAATTTTTTTAAAAAATTAAGGTATAATTTTTTAAAAATATTTTTTTATATTATTTTTTAATTTATATTATTTTTAAAAATTTCGAAAACTAAAATATGATTCAAACAGAAAGTCGACTTGAAGTTGCTGATAATACCGGTGCTCGTGAAGTTTTATGTATTAAAGTATTGGGGGGATCTAAACGTCGCTATGCTTCCATTGGAGATGTAATTAAAGTAACTATAAAAAATGCTATTCCCAGAGGACGAGTAAAAAAGGGAGAAATTTATAATGCAATTGTAGTGCGCACAAAAAAAGGTGTTCGCCGTCAAGACGGTTCTTTAATAAAATTTGATAAAAATGCTGCTGTTTTATTAAATTCAAAATTTGAACCTATAGGAACTCGTATATTTGGTCCGGTTACAAGAGAATTACGAACAGAACGATTTATGAAGATTATTTCTCTTGCTCCAGAAGTTTTATAAATTTTTAGAAAATAAAAAAATGAAAAAAATTCGAATAAATGATGAAGTAGTGATTTTAACTGGAAAGGATAAAAAAAAAAGAGGTATTGTTAAAAAAATTATTGATATAAATTATGTTATTGTGGATAAAATTAATGTTTTTAAAAAAACAATTAAACCAAATCCATCATTAAATAAAGTAGGTAATATTATTGAAAAAATAATGCCAATTCATGTATCAAATATTGCTTTATTTAATCCTAAATTAGGGAAAGCGGATCGAGTAATTTTTAAGAATATAAATGGAAAAAAAATAAGAGTTTTTAAAACTAATAATGAAATTGTTAACAGTAAATCTATTAAAATTTAAAAAAATATGATTCGCTTACAAGAGTTTTATAAAAAAAATGTTATACCTTATTTAATAAATAAGTATTCTTATTCTTCTAAAATGCAAGTTCCCCGTATCTTAAAAATTACCTTAAATATGGGTCTTTCAGAAGCTGTTTCTAATAAAAAAGTTATTGAAAATGCTATTTCTGATTTAACTAAAATTTCAGGACAAAAGCCAATTATTACTAAAGCACGTAAATCAATATCTTCCTTTAAAATTCGAGAAAATTATCCAATTGGTTGTATGGTAACGTTACGAAGAGCGAGAATGTATGAATTTTTAGATCGTTTAATTACTATTGCATTACCTCGTGTTCGTGATTTTCGTGGTGTATCTGGAAAAATTTTTGATGGAAGAGGAAATTGTAATATTGGTATAAAAGAACAAATTATTTTTCCAGAAATTGAATATGATAAAATTGATATGTTAAGAGGTATGAATATTAGCATTTCTACGACCTCAAAAACTGATCAAGAAGCAAAATCACTTCTTTCTGCGTTTAAATTTCCATTCAGAAATTAATAGAATAAAATTATGTCAAAATTATCATTAGTAAATCGCGAACTTAAACGTAAAGTTTTAGTTAAAAAATATTTAAATAAAAGAATTAAATTAAAAAAAATTATTGAAAATCCATTAAAATCAGAAGAAGAACGTTATAAAGCACGATTAGTATTACAATCTCTTCCAAGGAATTCTAATCCTACTCGTCAACGTAATCGTTGTGTTTTAACAGGTCGTCCTAGAGGAAATTTTCGTAAATTTAATTTGAGTCGTATAAAATTAAGAGAAATTGCTATGCAAGGTGATATTCCTGGAATAATTAGAGCTAGTTGGTAATAATAAGGAGATAATAAGGAGAAAATAATGAGCATGAGTGATCCTATTGCTGATATGTTAACTTATATTCGTAATGGACAAATTGTAAATAAAAAAAAAATAATAATGCCATCATCTAAAATAAAAATAGCAATTGCTAAAGTTCTTAAAGATGAGGGATATATTAGGGATTTTTTTATAATAAAATGTTTTAAAAATAAGTTTGAATTAAAAATATTATTAAAATATTATATGAATCGTCCTGTTATTGAGTGTTTAAAACGAGTTTCTCGCCCAGGATTACGTATTTATAAAAATAAAGATAATATTCCTAAAATAATGAATGGTTTAGGTTTGGTTATTATATCAACTGCATCTGGTATTATCACTGATCGAAAAGCTAGATCTATGGGTATTGGTGGTGAAATTATTTGTTATGTTTCTTAAGGAATAATAAAATGTCTCGTATAGGTAAAATGCCTATTTTTATACCTCCTAATGTAGAAGTAACACTAAATTCTAATAAAATTACATTAAAAGGACCATTAGGTATATTAAAGCAAAATAAAAATAATTTAGTAAATATTAAAAACGATTCTAATGTTCTTTATTTTACTGCAATTAATAATAGTCGTATAGCAAAATCAATGTCTGGCACAATGCGATCTATAATTAATAATATGATTATTGGAGTAACAAAAGGTTTTGAAAAGAAACTACAATTAATTGGTGTTGGTTTTCGAGCAAAAATTGAAAAAAATTATTTAAATTTAATTCTTGGTTTTTCTCATCCTATTTTATATAAAATACCATTTGATATTATTTGCGAAACGCCAAGTCAAACAGAAATTTTAATAAAAGGAATTAATAAACAGGCTGTTGGACATGTGGCCGCAGAAATACGTAGATATTATAAACCGGAACCTTATAAGGGTAAGGGTGTTCGTTATTTAAATGAAATAGTTATTTTGAAGGAAACCAAGAAAAAATAATAAAATAATAATTATAAATTATATATAATGAATAAAATAAAATCACGGTTAAGACGCGCCAGAAAAGTAAGAATAAAAATTTCTGAATTAGGAATTAATCGTCTTATGGTGCATCGTACTAATTTACATATATATGCTAATATTATAAGCTCGAATGCAAAGATTTTAATTTCAGCTTCTACATTAGAAAAAGAAGTTCGTTTAACATTAAATACCAAACTTGGTAAAGGAGGCAATACTTTTGCTGCTTCTATAATAGGTCAACGTATTGCTAAAAAGGCATTAAAAATAGGAATTACAAAAGTTGCATTTGATCGTTCTGGTTTTCGTTATCATGGTCGAATTAAATTTTTAGCAGATGCTGCTAGAAAAAATGGATTAAATTTCTAAAGAGGAATTTATGGTAAAAATACAATCAAGAATTCAAAATGAAAAGCCGGATGATGGGATACGAGAAAAAATGATTACAGTTAATCGTGTTACAAAAGTTGTAAAGGGTGGTCGTATTATGAGTTTTTCGGCATTAGTGGTTGTTGGAGATGGTCATGGTAGAGTTGGTATGGGTAAGGGTAAATCAAAAGAAGTTCCTTCTGCTGTACAAAAAGCTGTTAATAAGGCTCGAAGAAATATGATTAAGGTAATACTTAAAAATAATACATTACAACATACGATATTGGGTAAACATGGAGCATCATTAGTTTTAATAACTCCAGCTAAAGAAGGAACAGGAATAATAGCAGGAGGATCAGTTCGAGCTGTTTTTGATGTTATGGGAGTTCGTAATGTTGTTGCAAAATCTCATGGATCAACAAATGCATATAATATGGTTCGTGCTACATTAAATGGTTTATTAAAAATTAATACGCCATCTGAAATCGCAAAAAAACGTAATAAATCTATTAAAGAAATTTTTAATTAATAATGAAAAAAATACTAAAAATACAACTTATTAAAAGTTTAATTGGAAAAAAAAATACACATCGTGCAATTATTCGCGGTCTGGGTTTAAAGCGAATTAATTCTGTGCGAGTATTAAATGATACTTCTTCAGTTCGTGGTATGATTAATAAAGTATCATATTTTGTGAAAATACTTTCATAATATATTATTAAAATATGAGATTAAATAATATTCTACCAAATAAAGATGCTAAACATTATAAAAAGCGTTTAGGACGTGGTATTGGATCTGGATCCGGTAAAACTGCTGGAAGAGGGCATAAGGGTCAAAAATCTCGATCAGGAGGATTTAATAAAATTTGTTTTGAGGGAGGGCAAATGCCATTATATCGACGCTTACCTAAGCGTGGATTTAAATCAATAAAATGTTTTTATAAAACAGAAATTAGATTATCTGATTTACAAAACTTAAATATTTCTGAAATCGATATTTTTACCTTAAAAAATGCTAACATTATTTCTAAATTTACTCGGGTAGTTCGCGTAATTTTATCTGGTAATTTAAGTAAAAAAATAATAATAAAAGGATTAAAAGTTACTAAAGGCGCAAAAATTGCTATTGAAAAAATAGGTGGTTCTATTATGTAAAGTTTATTTTTATAAAGGAGTATAAATTAATACAATTATGCCAAAATTCTCAAAGACAACTATAAGAGGTTTTCCATGGAATCGTTTATGGTTCTTATTTTGTGCATTATTTATATACCGTTTAGGTGCGCATATTCCTATTCCTTCAATTAATTATAGTCAGCTAACAAAATTATTTGAGAAAAATCAAAATAATATTTTAGGAATGTTTAATATGTTTTCTGGGGGGGCTCTTTCTCGTTTAACTATATTTTCATTAGGTATTATGCCTTATATTTCTTCATCAATAATTATGCAATTATTATCAAGTATAATGCCTAAATTTGAGAATTTAAAAAAAGAGGGTGAATTAGGAAAATATAAAATTGCTCAATATACTAGATTTAGTACATTAATTCTAGCGATATTACAGGGATCTGGAATTTCTTTAATACTTAAGTTTCAAAAAAATTTAGTATTAGATACTAGTTTTTATTTTCATTTTACAACTGTACTAACATTAGTATCTGGTACAATTTTTTTAATGTGGTTAAGTGAACAAATAACAGAATATGGATTAGGAAATGGTACTTCTATTATTATTTGTTCTGGAATTATTTCAAGTTTTCCTAATATTTTAATTAATTTACTAAAATTAGTTAAGATCGATTTAGTAAATGTATTATTAACAATTTTAATTTCTTTATTATTATTAATTATTACATATTTTGTTATATTTATTGAATGTGGTCAACGTAAAATTTTAATAAATTATATTAGAAAAGAAGCAAATAATAAAATTTATTCTAATAAAAGAAGTTATTTACCATTAAAATTAAATATAGCAGGCGTTATTCCAGCAATATTTGCGTCATATATTATATTATTTCCAATTACTATTATTGGTTGGTTTCTTTCTTTCTACAATAAAAATAATTTTTTTACAATTTTTTTAAAAAATTTAATAAGTTTAGTTGCTCCTGGTAAATTAATTCATTCTATATTATATACAATAGCAATTATATTTTTTTCTTTTTTTTATGCTACTTTAATATTTAATAGTAAAGAAACAGCGGATAATTTAAAAAAAAGTGGTGCTTTTATTCCCGGTATTCGTCCAGGTTATCAAACTATACGTTATATTAATAATATAATTATGCGTTTAACATTAGCTGGATCTATTTATATAGCTTTTATTTGTTTAATACCAGAGTTTTTTATTTATAAATTTAATGTTCCTTTTTACTGTGGGGGGACATCGTTATTAATTGTTATAATTGTTACTATAGATTTTTTAACACAAATTCAGAATCATATTTTATCACAAAAATATAAATCACTTTTTCGTAAAATAAATTTTAAAAAAAATATATTTTATTAGAAAAATAATAAATTAAAAAAATAAAAAATGGAAAAAAATGATGTAATTCAAATGCAAGGACAGATTATTGAAAATCTTCCAAATGCAACATTTAAAGTAAAGTTAGAAAATGATCATGTAATACTTGGACATATTTCAGGTAAAATGCGAATGAATTATATTCGTATTCTTCCTGGTGATAAAGTTACAGTCGAATTAACACCCTATGATTTAAGTCGTGGGCGTATTATATTTAGAACAAAATAAAAATTTTAAGTTAAAATAAAGAGTATAAAAATGAAAGTTTTGGCATCTGTTAAAAGAATTTGTAGAAATTGTAAAATTGTAAAAAGAAAAGGTGTAATTCGTGTAATTTGTAAAGAAGCTCGTCATAAACAGCGACAAGGTTAATTAATATTATGGAAATAAACTTATGACACGAATTGTTGGAATAAATATACCAAATAATCAACATATTATAATCGGTTTGACGGCTATTTATGGTATTGGTCGTTCTCGCGCGAAAAAAATATGTGAAGTAACTAAAATTTCAACTACTAAAAAAATAAAAGATTTAAATGATAATGAATTAGAAAAATTACGTGAAGAAATTTCTAAATTTATAATTGAAGGTGATTTACGTCGTGAATTTTCTATGAATATAAAGCGTTTAATAGATCTTTCTTGTTATCGAGGAATTCGCCATAGAAAAAGTTTACCATGCCGAGGACAGCGCACTAGAACTAATGCTCGTACTCGAAAAGGACCTCGTCGAGCAGCGCAATCATTAAGAAAATAACGCCATTATAATTCACTGAATATTTTCAAGGAGATTTTTATGGCTAAAGTACTCAATAATACTAATGCTCGTATTCGTAAAAAAATAAAAAAACATATTACGGAAGGTGTTGCGCATATTCATGCTTCTTTTAATAATACAATTATTACGATTACTGATAGAAAAGGTTGTACGTTATCTTGGGCGTCTTCTGGTAGTGTAAATTTTAAAGGTTCTCGTAAATCTACTCCATTTGCTGCTCAAGTTGCCGCAGAATCTGCTGGAAAAATTGCAATTGAGCATGGTATTAAAAATTTAGAAGTACGTATTAAAGGACCCGGTCCAGGACGTGAATCTTCAGTTCGTGCATTAAATAATTTAGGTATTAAAATTACTCAAATTGAAGATGTTACACCTATTCCACATAATGGTTGTCGCCCTTCAAAACGACGCCGTGTTTAATTTAATTTATAAAATAATATATAATTTTAGTTGCCTACTAATTAGTGGGCAATTTATTTAAAAACATTTTGTCATTTTAATAAATAAAAATAAAAATTATATAAAAATACCAAAAATTATTATTATAATTATATTAATATATGAAAGGATATTTATGGCTCGATATATTGGCCCAAAAGCAAAACTTTGTCGTCGCGAGGGTATAGATTTATTTTTAAAAAGTGCACGTCGTTCATTAGATTCAAAATGTAAACTAGATTTAAGACCTGGTCAACATGGTAGAATTTCTGGATCTCGTACATCTGATTATGGGTATCAATTCAGAGAAAAACAAAAAGTTAAACGAATGTATGGTATTTTAGAAAAACAATTTCGTCGTTATTTTATTGAAGGGGCTCGTCTTAAAGGAAAAACCGGTGAAATTATATTAAAATTATTAGAATCACGATTTGATAATGTAGTATATCGAATGGGTTTTAGCTCTACTAGATCCGAAGCTCGTCAATTAATATCACATAGAGCATTTTTAGTAAATAAAAAAATAGTTAATATTGCATCATACAAAATAAAACCTGGTGATATAATATCTGTTAGAGAAAAAGCTAAAAAACAAACTCGTATTGCTAATTCCTTAGAATTATCTGAGCATAGTACTCCATTTTCATGGATTACTGTTGATGCAAAAAAAATGGAAGGTGTTTTTAAATCAGAACCAAATCGAAGTGAATTTGCTAATGATATTAATGAGTCATTAATCGTTGAATTATATTCAAGATAATTTTAAATATTAAAATAATAAAATTAATAAATATTTAAAAGGAATATTTTATGCAAAATAGTTTATTGAAACCTCGAATAATTGATGTAAAAACATTAGGATCCAATCATGCTAAAGTTATTATGGAACCTTTTGAACGTGGTTATGGTTATACATTAGGTAATGCTTTACGTCGTGTATTATTGTCATCTATGATTGGTTGCGCACCAACTGAAGTAATAATTTCAGGAGCTTTACATGAGTATTCTTCATTAGAAGGTGTACAAGAAGATATAATTGATATTATTTTAAATTTAAAAGGCGTAATATTAAAACTCTATAATAGAGATTATGCAATATTAAATTTAAAAAAATTTGGAAAATGTGTTGTTTTAGCTTCTGATATTGAATTATTAAGTGATATTGAATTAGTTAACCCAAATCATATTATTGCTCATTTATCTGATAATGGTAAACTAGATATGCAAATTAAATTTGAAAAAGGTCGTGGTTATATTCCTGGTAATATACGTTATTTAACTGAAGATATCAATAAAACAATTGGTCGTATTATTTTGGATGCATCTTTTTCTCCAGTTCGGAGAGTATCTTATGTAGTAGAATCTGCTCGTGTTGAGCAGCGAACTGATCTTGATAGATTAATTATGAATATTGAAACAAATGGTGTAATTACTCCAGAAGAAGCTATTCGTCAATCAGCTCGTGTATTAGTTGATCAATTAAATGTATTTGCTGCATTAGAAAATACTCCAGTAAAAAAAGAATTAGATTCATCTTTAGAAAAAGTAGATCCAATTTTGCTTCGTCCTGTTGATGATTTAGAATTAACAGTACGATCTGCTAATTGCCTTAAGGCTGAAAATATTCATTGCATTGGAGATTTAATTCAACGTAGTGAGAATGAATTGTTAAGAACTCCAAATCTTGGCAGAAAATCTTTAAATGAAATTAAAGAAATTTTGGCCTCTAGAGGTTTAATATTAGGAGTAAGATTAAATAATTGGCCTCCAGTCGAATTTAAAAAATAATTTATATAAAATATATTATAAAAATTATAAAAATATAAGGAAAAATATTACATGCGTCATCGTCATGGTTTTCGTAAACTAAATAGAACTTCTTCTCATCGTTTAATAATGTTACGCAACATGACAATTTCTTTATTGCGTTATGAAATTATTAAAACAACTTTACCTAAAGCAAAAGAATTACGTCGTGTTGTTGAGCCAATATTAACATTAAGTAAAAAAAATACTTTATCAAATAAACGCTTAGCTTTCAGTTATTTACGAGATAGAAAAATTACAATTAAATTGTTTTCTGAATTAGGTCCACGTTATATTAAAATTAATGGAGGATATGTTCGTATATTAAAAATGGGTTTTCGTGTTGGAGATAATGCTCCAATGGCTTTTATTGAATTACTAAATCAAACAAAAAATTAAATAAAATCATATTCAAAATAATTTATGAATTCTCTTATCTGTGGTTCATTAGCATTTGATAATATTATGAGATTTGAAGGAAAATTTTCAAATTCTCTTTTACCTGATCAACTTGATAAAATAAACGTTTCATTTTATTCACCAACTATGAAAAAAGAATATGGTGGATGTGCTGGTAATATTGCATATAATTTAAAACTTTTAAATGGTAATCCATTAATTGTTTCTATTTTAGGAAAGGATGGATCATCTTATTTGAAACATTTAAAGTATTTGGGAATTTCAAATAAATATATACAGAAAATTAATTCAATGTTTACCGCGCAATGTTTTATTGTAACTGATGTTAATAATAATCAAATTACAATTTTTCATCCAGGAGCAATGCAATTATCATATGATGATAATTGCATTAATAATGCTGATATTAAAATAGCAATTATTTCTCCAGATAATTGTTGTAATATGATAAAACATATTAAAAAAATATTAAAATTGAAGATACCATTTATTTTTGATCCAGGACAAAGTTTATCTATGTTTACTAAAGAAGAATTAATAAAAATTATTAAAAAATCTTCTTATATTATTGTAAATGAATATGAATCTAAACTATTAGTTTCTAAAACTTCATTAAGTTTACAAAAAATAAATGAACAAGTTAAAGTATTAATAGTAACACGAGGTGAATTAGGTTCTGATATTTTTTTAAACAATGAAAGAAAAATTAAAATTCCATGCGTAAAAGCTGATAGGATAGTAGATCCAACTGGTTGTGGTGATGCATTTAGGTCTGGTGTTCTTTTTGGGATAATAAACAACCTAGATTGGTATACTACTGGTAGATTATCAAGTTTAATGGGAGCAATAAAAATATCTCATCAAGGCGGGCAAAAACATTGTCCTAGTTTAAGTGAAATCGATCAACGATTTAAAGAAGCTTTTGGTTATAGATATAATTAAATAAATTATTAAAAAATAGTATATCTTGGATTTTTAAATAAATAAAATATAATTTACATAATAAAAAGCTACTAAATGTAGCTTTTTATAATTATTTGAAATTAAGTCTCACGATATTTATTGTTTAAAAATTTATCTATAATCTCATTCCCAATCTAGAGTTCCGCCCGATTGATATTCCATCACTCTTGTTTCAAAAAAATTAGATTCTTTTTTTATATGAATCATTTCACTCATCCACGGAAAAGGATTTCTTTCATATGGAAAAATTTGTTTTATTCCAATTTGTTTCATTCGACAATTTGCAATAAAACGTAAATAACTTTTAAATGTTTTCACATTTAATCCTAATATTCCTTTTGGCATAGTGTCTTCTGCATAATAATATTCTAATTCTATTGCTTTTAAAAATAATTGTTCTATTTCTTTGCAAAATTCTGTGGTCCATAAATTTGGATTTTCCATTTTAATGGTATTAATTAAATCAATACCAAAATTACAATGCATTGATTCATCACGTAAAATATATTGGTATAATTCTGACGAACCAATCATTTTATTTTGACGACCCAATGCTAAAATTTGAACAAAACCCACATAAAAAAAAAGTCCTTCCATGATACATGCAAAAACAATAAGTGATTTTAATAGTTTTTGATCATTTTTTGTATTTCCAGTTTTAAACTTTAAATCAGTTAATACATCAATAAATGGAATTAAAAATTCATCTTTGTCTCGAATAGATTTAATTTCATGATATGCATTAAAAATTTCTAATTCATCTAATCCTAATGATTCAACAATATATTGATATGCGTGTGTATGTATTGCTTCTTCAAATGCTTGACGTAATAGATATTGTCTACATTCTGGTGCTGTAATGTGACGATATGTACCTAATACAATATTATTAGCGGCTAATGAATCAGCTGTAGAAAAAAAACCAAGATTTCGTTTAACTAAACGTCTTTCTTCTTCTGTTAATCCAATTGGATTTTTCCATAATTCAATATCACGTTGCATATTAATTTCTTGTGGCATCCAATGATTTGCGCAGCTAGATAAATATCTATCCCACGCCCAATTATATTTAAAAGGGACAAGTTGATTAACGTCGGTATGCCCATTAATTATTTGTTTATTAATTTTATTAATTCTTTCAAAAGAATTAATTTTTAATGGTTTTTTTTTATTATTAAGTTTTATTGACATTTGATTTTATTTTATTTTATAAAAATATACTTGTTATTATATAATTTTGATAATTTTTTATTTTTAAAAAATTAAATTTTTATATTTTATTGACATGATTCGCATTCATTAACATCATTTATTTCTGAATTTATTAAGCATTTTTTATTATTTTTTATTTCTTGTAAATTTTTATTATATCCTTTTATAGATATTTCATCAAGATTTACGGAATCTATACCCATTTCAAAATTTGATTTTTTTGCATAATTTGCACTTATTGAACGAAGATAATAAGTTGTTTTTAATCCACGTAACCAAGCTAATTTATAAGTTTCATCTAATTTCTTACCAGATTTATTAGATATATAAATATTTAATGACTGTGATTGATCTATCCATTTTTGTCGCACTGAACCAGCTTCTATTATCCAATTTGGAGAAATTTCAAATGCTGTTGCATAAATTTTTCGTAAATCATCAGGAATGCGACTAATTTGAGATAAATTACCATCAAAATATTTAAGATTAGCTATCATAGATTCATCCCAAAGACCTTTTTTTTTTAATTCTTTTACTAAATATCTATTAATTTCTGTAAATTCTCCAGATAAATTTGATTTAATATGTAAATTTCGATAAGTAGGCTCAATAGACGCTGATACCCCAATAATATTTGATATTGTTGCTGTAGGAGCAATTGCAACACAATTTGAATTTCGCATACCAAATTTTTTAATACGATTTCTTAATTTTTTCCAATTAAGACTTTCTGACATATTTACTTTTAAATATTTTGATCCACGCTCTTTTTCTAATAATTTTAATGAATCTTGAGGAAGAATACCTTGATCCCATAAAGATCCATCATATGAACTATAACGACCTTTTTCTTCTGCTAATTCAGTGGAAGCATAATAAGCATAATAACAAATCATTTCCATTGATTGATCAGCAAATTTAATAGCTTCTTTTGATGAATACGGGATTTTCATTATATGTAAGCAATCTTGAAACCCCATGATACCTAATCCAACGGGACGATGACGTAAATTTGAATATTTTGCTTTTTTGACTGCATAATAATTAATATCAATTACATTATCTAACATTCTCATTGCTATACGAATTGTTTTTTTTAATTTAATAGGATCTAATTTACCATTTTTCATATGTAATGTAAGATTTATTGAACCTAAATTACAAACTCCTATTTCATTTTTACTAGTATTTAATGTAATTTCAGTACATAAATTAGAGCTATGAATTATTCCAACATGTTGTTGGGGAGATCGGATATTGCAAGCATCTTTAAAAGTAATCCATGGATGACCTGTTTCAAATAACATAGATAATATTTTACGCCATAAATATAAAGCTGAAATTTTCTTAAATAATTTTATTTTACCAAGTTTTGTTTGATTTTCATATAAAATATAAGATTCTTCAAATTCTTTACCAAATTTATTATGTAAATCAGGAACATCGTATGGTGAAAATAAAGTCCATGTACTTTTTTTTATTACACGTTTCATAAATAAGTCTGGAACCCAAATAGCTATATTCATATCATGAGTTCTTCTTCGATCATCTCCTGTATTTTTTCGTAGTTCAATAAATTCTTCAATATCCATGTGCCAAGTTTCTAAATAAGCACATATAGCTCCTTTACGTTTTCCTCCTTGATTTACAGCTACAGCAACATCATTAACTACCTTTAAGAAGGGTATTACTCCTTGCGAACGCCCATTTGTTCCTTTAATAGGAGAACCTAAAGAACGTACTTGTGTCCAATCATTTCCTAATCCTCCTGCATATTTTGATAATAAAGCATTTTCTTTAATGGATTCAAAAATACCATATAAATCATCAGGAACAGTACTTAAATAACATGAAGATAATTGCGAGCGTATAGTTCCGGAATTAAATAAAGTGGGTGTTGAGCACATAAAATTAAATGAAGAAAGTAAATTATAAAATTTTATTGCACATTTTTCACGATTAGATTCATTCAATGATAATCCCATAGCTATACGCATAAAAAAAAATTGTGGCATTTCAATACGTATACCTTCAATATGCAAAAAATATCTATCATATAAAATTTTTAAACCAAGATAATTAAATTGTAAATCTCTTTCGGGTAATAATGCATTAGAAAGTAATGATAGATTAAATTCTGCTAATTTTGGATTAAGTAATTTATTATCAATCCCTTTATTGATAAATTTTGAAAAATATTCTTTATATTTTATTGGTATATCAATTTGTTTTATTTCTTTTCCAAAAACTTCTTTTTGAATACAATACATTAATAAACGGGCTGTTACTTGACTATAAACTGGATCTTTTTCCATTAATGTACGTGTTGCTAAAATTGATGATTTATGTAGTTCTTTTATAGAAATTCCATTATATAAATTTTTTTTTGTTTCTGATAAAATTAAATTTATATTCACTTCTTTTTCTAATCCTATGCACGCTGAACATATAAACTTGCGAAGTAATTTCATATCAAGTAAACAAGATTTATCATTTTTTATTATATAAATTTCTTTTTCCATTATATTTTTGCTAAAAATAACATCTTGTTTACTTATCTCCTTTAAATTAATAGTCATTTTTTTACTTTAAATTAGTTAAAAATGTTTTAAATTAGTTTTATTTATTTTTTTAAATATAAATTAATTATATAAAAAATTTAGATATTGAATATAATATTTAGTATTGCATATTAATAATTAATAAAATATTTTTTATTAAAATTTAAATTATTAAAATTTAAAATTTTATTTAAATTTTATTTTTTGAAAATTAGACTAATAGTATTAATTTTTAAAAATTTTATATAAAATACATTTTATATTACTTTTATATAAGTTGCTAATTATGTTTAAAAATCTTACTGAACGTTTATCTGATATTATTAAAAAAATGAGAAGGGAAGTACGATTAACTAAGGATAATACTGAAAATATGTTTCGTGAAATTCGTATTTCATTATTAGAAGCAGATGTATCCCTTCCGGTTATAAAAGAATTTATTTCTAATATTAGAAAAAAATCTATTGGAAAAGAAATTTTATATTCTTTAACCCCTGGACAATCTTTAGTTAATTTAGTTCAATATGAATTATCCCATATAATGGGAGCTAATTTAGATAAAAAATATTTTAAGTTAAATCTTTTACCCCCCTTTCCTTCTGTAATATTAGTAGTAGGTTTACAAGGTAGTGGTAAAACTACGAGTATTGGTAAATTATCAAAATATTTACAAAAAAAGAAAAAAAAAATATTAACTGTTTCAGTAGATATTTATCGACCAGCCGCTATTAATCAGTTAAAAATAGTAACGTTAGAATCTGGTTCTGATTTTTTTCCTAGTATAAATACTAATAATTCTGTTGATATTGTAAATTCTGCTTTAAATTATGCTAAGATTAACAATTATGATGTTTTAATTATTGATACTCCAGGTCAAGTAGGTATTGATAAAAAAATGATAAATGAAATAAATTTAATCTATAAAATAGCGCAACCAGTTGAAACTCTATTAATAGTAGATTGTATGTTAGGACAAGATTCTCTTAATCATGCAAAAATTTTTAATAATATGTTAACTCTCACTGGTATTATTCTTACTAAATTAGATGGAGATGCTCGGGGAGGGGCTGCTTTATCTATTCAGTATATTATTAAAAAACCTATTAAGTTTATTGGAATATCTGAAAAAATTTATGGATTAGAAAAATTTGATCCTATTCGTATGACTAATCGTATTTTAGGTATGGGTGATATTTTATCATTAATTAATAGCGCTAAAGAAAATATTAATAAAATTTCTTCAAAGAAAATAGAAAGTAAAAATAAAGAAATATTTGATCTTAATGATTTTAAAGCGCAATTAATACAAATGAAAAAAATGGGAGGATTAAATGTTTTAATAGAAAAATTACCATATTATATTCAAAAAAAAACAAATAAACATGATATAGATAAAACAGAAAAACAAATAAAAAGAATTGAAGGAATTATTAATTCAATGACTTTATATGAGCGTAAAAAACCAGACTCTATAAAAGCAAAAAGAAAAAAACGTATAGCTGCCGGGGCTGGTGTTAATGTACAAGAAATTAACCAAATGTTAATACAGTTTAAACAAATGCAAAATATAATGCAAAAAATTAAAGGAAATAGTATTATGAAAATTATTCGTAATATAAAAAAATATATTAGTTAAAGTTTGAATTAATTTTTTAAATTTTTATTTTTTAAGTTTAGAAAGTATAAATTTTAATATATCAGTTATTGGAACAAATATTGTTTTTTTATTTCTTCTTTCTTGATATTCAGCTGTTTCATTTTTTATAGTATTATTACTTATTATAATTCTGTGTGGAATACCAATTAATTCCCAGTCAGCAAATACCTTTCCTATTCTTTCTTTTCTATCATCTAGTATAACATCAATATTTGCTTCTATTAATGTATTATATAAATAATTTGTTTTATTTTTAATTATTTCATTATTATGATAACCAATTGGACATAATACTACCTCAAAAGGTGCTATTGATTGTGGCCAAATTATGCCATTATTATCAAAATTTTGTTCAATAACTGCGCTCATAACGCGTGTTATACCTATACCATAACAACACATTTGAATTGATTTAAATTTTCCATTTTTATCTAAATAAGAAGCCTTCATTTTATCTGAATATATCGTACCTAATTGAAAAATATGGCCTATTTCAATTCCACGTGTAATTTTTAACAAACCTTTACCATCTGGAGATAAGTCTCCTTCTGTAACATTACGAATATCTTTTATCTCTGGTTTCGGTAAATCACGATTCCAATTAACACCAGTATAATAAAAATTAATTTTATTTGCCCCACATGCAAAATCATTCATAAAAATTACACTATAATCAGCAATAATACGTATTTCTGGTTTAATATAAAGTGGACCTAAATAATTTGAAGATACTCCGAATATATTAATAATTTCAGATTCAGAAGCAAAACGATAATTTTGTAATCCATTTATTTTTCTTATTTTTATATCATTTAATTGATGATCACTTCTTAATAATAATATACAAATTTTTTGAGTATATAAATTAGTATTTATTATTAATACAATTGATCGAATTATCATTGATAATGGAAATTTTAAAAAATTTATTATTTTTTTAAAAGTAGATTTATTTGATGGTATATTAATTAATTTTAAATTTTTAGTAGGTTTATTTATCTTTAAATTATACATACTTTTTGCTGTTTCAATATTAGCGGCATAATTTGAATCTGGACAATATGCAATTATATCTTCTCCTGTTTTTGATATAACATGAAATTCATGCGAAATAGATCCTCCAATTTCTCCATTATTAGCTTCTACTATAAAGAATTTCAAATCAAATTTTTTAAAAATACGTATATAAGTGTTATACATTTTTTGATATGAAAATTTCATGCTTTTTAGATCACAATCAAATGAATATGCATCCTTCATTATAAATTCTCTACTACGAATTAATCCAAATCTAGGACGAATTTCATCTCGAAATTTAGTTTGAATATGATAAAAATTAATTGGTAATTGTTTATAACTATGTATCTCATTACAAATAATGTTTGTTATGACTTCTTCAGAAGTGGGTTGAATAATAAAATTACGATTATATCTATCTTTTACTTTTATAAAATCTGAATTTATATTTTCATAACGACCACTTTTTTTCCATAATTCAATGGGCTGCATAATTGGCATTAATAATTCAATGGAACCAGAATTATTCATCTCTTTTCTAATAATTTCTTGAATTTTATGAATAACTCTTAAACCAATAGGCATATAAGTATAAATTCCAGAGCTAATTTTTTTAATCATTCCAGAACGTATCATTAGTTTATAACTAATTACATCATTATTTCCGGAGACAGTTTCCTTGAGAGTAGAAATAAAAAAAATAGAAGCACGCATATCATTTTAAATTTTGTTATGTAACTTATTTTTATGAAGTAAGTTTAGATAAATAATTAAAAATTTCAAAAATTAATTCAGAACAACCAGTATGTGTTAATGCAGAAATTTTAAAGATTTTATTTTTTGATTTAAAATAATCAACAAAATTTTCTAAATATTTTATTTTTTCTTTTTCAGAAAGAATATCAATTTTATTTAATATAATCCAACGAGGTTTTTTAAATAGTGAAACATTATAATTTTTTAATTCTTGTGTTATTTCATTAATTTCTTGAATTAAATTAATTTTATTTTTAAATAATGATACATCAATAATGTGTAAAAGTAATTTTGTACGTTGTAGATGACGTAAAAATTGGATACCAAGACCGGCTCCATATGAAGATCCTTTAATTAATCCAGGTATATCTGCTATAGTAAAATTATTATAATTAATATTTACCACGCCAAGATTTGGATTTAGTGTTGTAAATGGATAGTTACCAATTTTAGGACGTGCATTTGAAACAGCAGAAATAAATGTTGATTTACCAGAATTTGGTCTACCCAATAAACCAACATCTGCTAAAATTTTAAGCTCTAATTTTAATTCTTTATGTTCTCCCTTAACTCCATTACTTTTTTTGTATGGCACTCTATTAATCGAGGATTTGAAGTGAATATTTCCCTTTCCCCCTTTACCCCCATTGGCTAGTAATATAGTTTGTTTATCTCTAACAAGTTCAGCAATATTTTTTCCAGTTTTATAGTTAATAATTAAAGTACCAATTGGCATACGAAGAAATATATCTTTTGCATTTTTTCCATGGCATGCATTACTTCTTCCATTTTCTCCATTTTTTGCTTTTTTTTGCCTGGAAAAAGAATATTCAATTAATGTGTTTACATTACGATCAGCTATTGCCCAAATTGAACCTCCTTTCCCCCCATCTCCACCACTAGGACCTCCAAATGGACGATATTTTTCTCGACAAAAACTAATAATACCATTTCCTCCATCTCCGGCAATTACTTGAATTTTAGCTTCATCTATAAATTTCATAAAAATAAAATAAAATTTAAAATAATTAAATTTTTACGACTGTAACTAATTGTTTTTTTTTCTTGCCATGTTTTAAAAAAAATACCTTACCTTTAATTAAGGAAAATAAAGTGTGATCTCTTCCAATTCCAACATTTTTTCCTGCATGTACTTTTGTTCCCCGTTGACGAACAATAATATTTCCTGGGTTAATTATTTGATTTCCATAAATTTTAATGCCTAATCGCTTAGATTGCGAGTCTCTTCCATTTCGAGTTGTACCTCCTCCCTTTTTATGTGCCATAAAAATTCCTTAATGTTATTTTTTTAATTTATTTTTTTATCATAATTTATAGAAATAATTTTTATTTCTGTATAATTTTGTCGATGACCTTTATTTTTTCGATAGTGTTTACGTCTTTTCATTTTAAAAATTTTAATTTTTTTAAAACGGTTTTGTGCTAATACAATAGCTGAAATTGTAGCATCAGAAATTAATGGTTTACCTAAAATAATATTTTTATCTGTATATATAGCGAGTATTTGATTTAAGATTATTTTTTCTCCAACATTTACAGATATTTTTTCTATTTTAAGTTTTTCATTATTGGTAACTTTATATTGTTTACCTCCGGTTTTAATTACCGCATACATAAAAGAAAACCTTATAGTTTGTAAAATTTAGTTTGTAAAATTTTTTAAAAATTGATTAATTTTATATAAATTTTTATATAATTATATAAAAAAAATATTTTATATATATTTTAATTCTAAGTCAAAAAGTTCTTTTAAAGGCAATATTCCAAAAATTTATTTTTAATTTTTAGATAATGTTTGTTCTAAGTAATTAATATTTATCCCGCCCTTTATGAAATTATCGTCTATCATTATTTTTTTATGTAAAGAAATATTAGTATTTATTCCTTCAATAATTATTTCTGATAAAGCTATTTTCATTCTACAAATTGCTTGTTCACGAGTTAATCCATGAGTAATTATTTTTGCGATCATTGAATCATAAATAGATGGAACATGATAACCGGAATAAATATGAGAATCAATACGAATACCTGCCCCCCCAGGTGAATGCCAATTTTTAATATATCCAGGTGATGGTATAAAATTTAATGGATCTTCAGCATTAATTCGACATTCAATTGCGTGTCCTTTAAATTTGATATCTTTTTGATTATATTTTAATTTTTTACCTGCAGCAATACGAATTTGTTCTTTAACAATATCAATTCCAGTAATAAATTCTGTTACTGGATGCTCAACTTGTATACGAGTATTCATTTCTATAAAATAGAAATTTTCATTTTCATATAAAAATTCAAATGTCCCTGCATTATAATAATTTATTTTTTTACAAGCATTAATGCAAAGTTCGCCAATTTTTTCAATAATTTTTCTTGAAATTCCAATTGCTGGAGCTTCTTCAATTATTTTTTGATTTCGTCTTTGCATTGAACAATCTCGTTCACCAAGCCAAATTGCATTTTTATATTTATCACATAAGATTTGTATTTCTATATGTCTCGGATTTTTTAAGTATTTTTCTATGTATACTTCAGAGTTACCAAATGTAGATTCAGATTCTGATTTAGTGATATTAACTGCATTTACTATATCATTTTCGTTATATATAACACGCATTCCTCTTCCTCCTGCCCCTCCACTAGATTTAATAATTACAGGATAACCAATAGTACGTGCAATATTTATAATTTCCTGTGGATTTTTGGATAATTTTTTATTATATCCTGGTACGCAAGGTATATTCATTTCATTCATAATTTGTTTAGCTGATAATTTATTACTCATCATACGTATAGATTTATAATTTGGTCCAATAAAAATAAAACCAGATTTTTCAATACATTCTGCAAAATTAGAATTTTCAGATAAAAAACCATATCCAGGATGGATTGCTTCTGAATTTGTGATTTCTGCTGCACTAATAATTGCTGGTATATTCATATAACTAAATATAGGTTTATTCGAACCTATACATATTGATTCGTCAGCTAATTTAACGCATTTAGTGTTACGGTCTATCTCTGAATGTACTACAACTGTTTTAATTCCCATTTCTTGACATGTTCGCTGGATTCTTAATGCAATTTCTCCGCGATTAGCAATAAGTATTTTTTTAAACATATTTAGTAATAAGTATTTCTTTTAAAGTAATAAGTATTTTTTAAAAAATTTGAATGTGAATTTTTTAAAAATTTTAGTTTAATAATTTATATTAAATTAATTTTAAAATAAATAGTGGTTGACCAAATTCAACAGACTGTCCATTTTCAACAAGAATTTTTTCAATAATTCCTTTTTTTTCTGAATTAATTTCATTTAATAATTTCATTGCTTCAATAATACATAATGTTGTTCCAATTTTAACTTCAGTTCCAATTTCAACAAATGGGATAGAATTAGGTGATGATGATCGATAAAAAGTTCCAACCATAGGTGATTTAACTATATAATTTTTTGTATCATTTATTTGTAATTTATCGGTACTCAATACTGATATATTTTGTTTTTCTGAGTTTATAAAGTTACATTTTTCATCTGATAAATTTTTTGATTTTAACATTAATATTTTATCATGCAACTTTGTGGATTCTTTAATAATACGAATATAATTTTTTTCTTCTGTTATCTCTAATTCCTTAATATTAGATTTTGCCACAAGATCAATAAGTGATTTTAATTTTTTTAAATCCATTTCAATTCCTAAGTAATTTTATAAATTTTGAAATAAAAAAAATATATTTTAAAATAAAATTAAAAATTATTTATTTTTTTAAATCTTATATTTTAATTTTTTAAATCTTATATTTTAACTTTAAATACTTTAAAATTTTAAAAAATATATATTTTATATTGGATGTTATCATAGAAACAGATGTGTATGAATATAAATTTAAATCCCATTGAATTATAAATTGATTATAAATTTATATTTATTTAATAATAACGGAAATAGATTATGAATTTACTTTTTGAAAAATATGGTACCTTTAAAGTTGGTACAATTTTTTCTCAGAATGGTAATTTTTATCAAGTTAAAATAATTTCTGGTCGACATATTAAAGTAAAAAATAGTGATATTTTGTTACGATTTTCCACCCCAAATCCAGATCAATTAATTAAAAAAGCAAAATTATTAGCTAATGAAATTGATCTTAATTTTTTATGGGAAATTGTTGGAACAAAGAAATTTTACTTTTTTGATCTAGGTATAGAATATTTCGGGCATACTCCATTATCATATGAGGCAGCTAGTTTATTATTTTGTTTACATAATTCTCCTATTTATTTTTATAAAAAAGGGAAAGGATATTATAAAGCGGTACCTAGAGAATTATTAAAGACAACTAAAATTCATTTAGAAAAAAAAAAATTACAAATAAAATTACAAAATGAATATATTAGTAAATTAAAAAATAAGGAAATACCAGATAGAATACAAGATCTGGCTTTACAGTTGCTATTTAAACCAGATAAAAATAGTATAGAATATAAGGCATTAAATATTGTGAGTAGAGAATTACAAATATCTCCAGAACGTTTGATGATTGATTATGGAATAATTAAATCAACTGAACAATTACATTATAAAAATTTTTTATTTCATTTTTTTCCAAACGGTATTACATTTCCAGATTTAATTATATCTAATTTACCAAAATTACCTGTAGCTGATAATATACGCGCATTTTCTATTGATGATGCTTCAACTACTGAAATTGATGATGCTTTGTCAGTTGTTAAACTTTCGTGTGGAAAAATTCAAATAGGAATACATATTGCTGCTCCAGGTTTATGTATAAAACGTAACGATTTAATCGATAATTTTATACGAGAACGCATGTCAAGTATATATATTCCTGGAAATAAAATCACTATGTTACCCAGTAATATAATTAATAAATTTAGTTTAAATGAGGGAAAAACTCGTGCCGCATTATCTCTTTATTCAATATTAAATCCAATAGATTGGTCATTAATTTCTACAGAAACTCGAGTAGAAATGGTTTATATTGTATCTAATTTGAGGAATAATTATTTAAACTCATTAACAGAAGAAATATTAAATTCTGGTGAAGGTAATTATCCACATAAAAATGATATTTCAATATTATGGAAATGGGCAAAAGTTCTTGAAAAGAAACGAATGATTAAACGAAAATATTTTGGTTTACAATCAAAAAAAAGTGATCAAATTGATTTTAATTTTTCTATTAAAAATAATATAGTAACCATTACTTCTTATAAAAGAGACAAATCAATTAATAAAATTATATCAGAATTAATGATTTTTGCTAATACCAATTGGGGTAAATTAATTTCTAATCATAATATTCCTGGAGTTTATCGCGCACAAGGAGAAAGCGAGTATACATCAAAAACACAAGTTCGTATGATAACGCATCCTGCTCCTCATAAAGAACTGGGTGTTAATCAATATGCCTGGAGTACTTCACCATTAAGAAGATATATAGATTTAGTTAATCAATGGCAAATATTGTCATGTATAAAATATAAAAAAATACCTATACAAGCATCCTTTGAATTTGGTGATACAGATTTATTTGATATTATATCATCATTTGATAAATTAAATTCTAGTTATTCTTATTTTCAAAAAAAAATGGAACGTTATTGGTGTTTACGTTGGTTATTACAAAATAAAATTAAATTAATTCAAGCAACTGTTATTAAAAATGAAATTGTTCAGTTATTAAATTTACCTTTAGTAATTCGTTTACCTGGTCAAAAGTTGATACAAGGCGCGCAAGTTAAGTTGAATTTATTATATATAGATGAAATTAATTTAACTATTGAGGCTAAATTATTATGAGTTATAATAATTTTAAAAATTAAAAATGAATTCTAAAATATATTATATAAATTAATAAAAATAATAAGATTAAATATTTTTTAAAATATATATTTATGAATAAAATTCTTATTATTGCAGAAAAACCTTCTGTTGCATGCGATATAGCTAAAACATTAGGTGGATTCACAAAATATGATGAATATTTTGAATCTGATCGTTATGTACTTTCATCAGCAATTGGTCATTTATTAAAAATTTCTGTTTCCAAGGAATATAATACAAAATATAACAAGTGGACTTTTAAAAATTTACCAATAATTCCATCAAATTTTATTTTAAATCCAATTATTAAAACTAAGTCTAGATTAGAATTATTACATCTTTTAATTAAACGTAAAGATATTGTTGAATTAATTAATGCTTGTGATGCCGGTAGAGAAGGAGAATTAATTTTTCGTATGATTGTAAGCTATACACATGCAAAACAACCTATAAAACGATTATGGTTACAATCTATGACATCAAGTGCAATTCGAGACGGTTTCGCTAATCTAAAGAAAGATAGTGATATGTTATTATTAGCAGATGCCGCCCGCAGTCGTAGTGAGGCTGACTGGTTAATAGGTATTAATGGAACACGTGCTATGACTGCTTTTAATTCAAAAAATGGTGGATTTTATTTAACAACTGTAGGTAGAGTACAAACACCTACTTTATCAATTGTAGTTACTAGAGAAGAAAAAATAAAAAAATTTATACCGAAAAATTTTTGGGAAATAAAAGCTACTTTTATTAGTTTTAATCCAGAAAATAATATGAAAATTATTTATGAAGGAAAATGGATAGACTATAAATACAAAAAAAATAATCTAGATTTAGAAAAAAAACCTGAACGATTGTGGGATAAATTAACTGCAAAATCAATTATATCCAATTGTATTAAAAAAAAAGGAATTGTTACTGGGAAAATTAAATTAATTAAATTAAAAGCGCCTCTTTTATTTAATTTAACAAGTTTACAGCGTGAAGCTAATTGTCGATTTGGTTTTTCGGCTAAAAATACTTTGAATTTAGTACAAAAACTTTATGAAAAGTATAAAGTTATAACATATCCAAGAACTGATTCATGTTACTTACCAGAAGATTATAAATATTATATTGAAAAAGTTTTTTTATCACATAGTGAGCATAAAAATTATCAAAAATTTACAAAAAAAATTTTGAATAAAAAATGGTATTTTTTAAAGAATAAACGTATTTTTAATAATTCTAAAGTTAGTGATCATTTTGCAATTATTCCTACTACAAAATTGTTACCTAAAAAAGCATCAGATTTAGAATATAAAATTTATGATTTAATTATGCGTCGTTTTATAGCAATATTTTTTCCAGTTTCTGAATTTCAGGAAATAACCTGTTTTACTAAAATTAAAGAAAATTATTTTAAAAGTCAACAAAAAATAATAATTAATTCTGGGTGGTTGATAGTTTATGATAACAAAATAAATAATAAAAATATAAAAAAAAATAATGAATTACTTAATATAATTAAACTAAAAAAAGTAAAAGTTGATTTAATGAAAGTAAATATGTTAACTACAACTCCTCCTGCTCGATATACAGAAGCTACATTATTATCAGCAATGGAAGGAGCTGGGAAATTAATTAATTTAGAAGAATTTCGTGATGCAATGACAGAAAAAGGATTAGGGACTTCTTCTACACGTGCTTCTATTATAGAAGGTTTAATTAGTGAAAAGTATTTATTAAGAGAGTTTCAAAAAATAATACCAACAGCTAAAGCTTTTCAGTTAATGATTTTATTACGTGGGCTTGGTATTAATGAATTAACTGATCCAGCATTAACTGGAGAATGGGAATATAAATTAAAGCAAATAGAAAAAGGAAATATTAGTCGAGAAGAATTTATGTGTGAAATTAAAAATATGGCTAGAATTATTGTTAAAAGAGCTAAGGAATACAATTGTAATACAATTCCAGGAAATTATATAACATTAAATTCAATATGCCCAAATTGTAAAGGAATTATTAGAGAAAATTATCATAGTTTTTCGTGTATTTTTTGTATTTTTTCAATAAATAAAATTTTAGCTAATCGTCAATTTGAAATTTTTGAAATTGAAAAATTATTAACTAATCATATTATAGGCCCATTAAATGGTTTTCGATCAAAAAGTGGCAGAATATTTTCTGCAATGATTAAAATTGTATATAACACTGAAATAAAAAATTATAAATTAGAATTTGATTTTGAAAAAAATAATAATATTAATAATAATTATTTATTTGATTTTAAAAAAAAAAATATTTTAGGAAAATGTCCAATATGTAATGGAAATGTATATGAAATTGGATTAATTTATTCTTGTGAAAATTTTTTTAAAAAATTAAAAAAATGTAATTTTCGTAGTAATCGTATTATTTTAGAAAAAGAAATTCTTCCCGATCAAATAATTAAATTACTTAATAAAAACAAGACTGATTTATTAACTGGTTTTATATCTCAGCGTACCAAGCGTTCATTTAAGGCTTTTCTTGTCAAAGATAAAAATGGAAAAATTTCATTTGAGTTTGAAAAAAATAAAAATTAATTTAAATTTAATATCTATAAATTCAATTTAAATAGATTTAATTATTCTGATAAAAAAATTTTTTTCAAGTACTTTTTTTTACAAAAATCCAATTATTTTATTAAAATTTTTGTTTATCAAATTCTAAAAACTATAGTAAAAATTGTAAAATTACAAGATTGTTCTAAAATATTATGATTTCAATTCAAATTTCAAATGAATTAAAGCTGCAATTTTCTAAACCTATAACAGTTTTAGATGTTGCTTCTCATATTAGTGTAAATTTAGCTAAAACAGCTATAGTTGGTAAATTAAATGGTGTATTAGTAGATTTATCTTATGTAATTGATCATGATGTGAATTTAATTATAATAACAGAAAAAGATAATATTGGATTAAATATAATTCGTCATTCAACAGCACATTTATTGGCTTATGCAGTTAAAAATTTATTTCCTGATTCTCAAATAGCAATTGGACCGGTAATAGAAAATGGATTTTATTATGATTTTTTATATAAACGTTCTTTTACAAAAGAAGATTTAATATTAATTGAAAAAAAAATGATTGAACTTTCCCAAAAAAATGAACTTTTTTTAAAAAAAATTATAACTCGTGATAAAGCAATTGCATATTTTGATTCTGTTAATGAACAGTTTAAAAAAAAAATTATTAATTTAATTCCTAATAATCAAGAGATATCCCTATATAGTATTGGTTCTTTTGTTGATTTATGTCGTGGACCTCATGTTTTCTCAACAGGAAAATTAAAAATATTTAAATTGATAAAATTAGCAGGTTCTTATTGGAAGGGTAATCAAAAAAATAAAAAGTTACAAAGAATATATGGAACAGCTTGGTCTACAAAAAAAGATCAAGAAATATACTTACATATGATAAAGGAAGCAGAAAAAAGAGATCATCGTAAGTTAGGAAAGCAATTAAATTTATTTCATTTTCAAGAAGAAAGTCCTGGTTTAATATTCTGGCATCCAAAAGGGTACATTATATTACAAGAAATAAAAAAATATATGAGAAAAATATATAAATATAATGGTTATAAAGAAATTAAAACACCACAAATGTTAGATCTTTCATTATGGAAAAAAACTGGTCATTGGGAAAATTATAAAGATAACATGTTTACGACAAAATCAGAAAATCGTTTTTATGCATTAAAACCAATGAATTGTCCTGGACATATTCAAATTTATAATTCTAATTTTCATAGTTATCGTGATTTACCATTACGTTTTGGTGAGTTTGGTCAGTGTCATCGTAACGAATCATCTGGTTCTTTACATGGGATGATGCGAACAAGAAGTTTTATTCAAGATGATGGGCATATTTTTTGTACAAAAAGCCAAATTAAAAATGAAATTGTTGTATTTAATGAGCTAGTACATAAGGTATATAATGAGTTTGGTTTTAAAAAAATAAAAATAAAATTAGCTTTACGTCCGAATAAAAGAATAGGTGAAAATAATATTTGGGATTTAGCAGAAAATTCATTACGTGAGGCAATTAGTAGCTCTGGAGTTACATGGGAAGAATTCCCAGGAGAAGGAGCGTTTTATGGACCAAAAATTGAATATCATTTAAAAGATTCAATTGGACGTTCATGGCAATGCGGAACTATACAAATTGATTTTTCTATGCCACATCGTCTTGGAGCGGAGTATATAGCAGAAAATAATACTCGTAAAACACCAGTTATGTTACATAGAGCTATTATTGGATCATTAGAACGTTTTATCGCAATTCTTGTTGAAAATTATTCTGGAGCTATGCCTGTATGGTTAGCTCCAATACAAGTTATGATACTCAATATCTCTAAAGAACAAATTGAATATGCTAAAAAAGTATTTAATTTTTTAAAAAGTAAAAAATTTAGAGTTGAAGTAGATTTGCGTAATGAAAAAATTGCTTATAAAATACGATTACACTCTTTGGAAAAATTACCATATATAATAATAGTCGGTAATAAAGAGCTTTGTGAAAATAAAATAACTGTTCGTGCGCGAGGTAATATTAATCTTGGTATTATGTCAATTGATATGTTAGTTATTCGCCTAACAAATGAAATAAATACTAAATATTTATAAGAAGAATTAAATTATTTTTAAAATTTTAAAATTTAATAGGAGAGAGAAATAATTATAGATAGACCTAAACATCGTATTAACCGGGAAATTATAGCTCCAGAATTACGTTTATCTGGTATAAAAAATGAACCATTAGGTATTGTTACTTTAGAAAAGGCTTTTTATTTAGCTGAAAAAGAAAACGTTGATTTAGTTGAAATAGCTCCTTTCGCAAAACCTCCTGTGGCGCGTCTTATGGATTATGGTAAATTTAAATATAGAGAGAAAAAAAAGGCACATGAAGTAAAAATGAAACAAAAAGTTATTTTGATTAAAGAAGTTAAATTTAGACCATGTATAAATGAAGGTGATTATAATATTAAATTACGTAATTTAATTAGATTCTTAGAAGAAGGAGATAAAGTTAAAATTACATTACGTTTTAGAGGACGTGAAATGTCTCATCAAGATATTGGATTTCGTGTGCTTGAGCGTATAAAATCAGATTTAGAATTATATTCTCAAATTGAACAATTTCCTAAAATAGAGGGGCGTCAAATGATAATGATTTTATCTCCAAGAAAAAAAAAATAAATTAATATTTATAATATTAATAAAATTAAATAAAAATTACAATGAAGGAGTTATTTTCTGTGTTTAAAATAAAAACGAAAAGTAGCGCAAAAAAACGTTTTTTTATACGTACTGGTGGTGTTATTAAGCGTGGACAAGCTTTTAAACGTCATATTTTAACAAAAAAATCCACTAAAGTGAAACGTAAATTACGTGGATTAGCATCTGTTCATAAGAGCAATATAGCGTCTGTACGAGCTATGATGCCAAATTCTTAACGTGTTATAAGGAAAATATATTATGCCTAGAGTAAAACGTGGAGTAACAGCGCGTGCGCGCCATAAAAAGGTTTTAAAACAAGCAAAAGGTTATTTTGGTCGTAGAAATTCTGTATATCGTGTTGCTAAACAAGCGGTCATGCATGCTATGCAATATGCTTATCGTGATCGACGTAATAAAAAACGTGTATTTAGATCATTATGGATTTCTCGTATCAATGCTGCGGTTCGAGAACATAAGATGACTTATAATACATTTATGAATGGTTTAAAAAAATCTTCTATTCAGTTAGATCGTAAATTATTAGCTAGTATAGCTATTACAGATAAATTAGTTTTTTCTTCTATTGTTAATCAAATAAAGGAAAATTTAACTAATAAAGCTTTCTAAATTAATAATTTATTATTTATTGATATGAATGAATTAAAAAAACTTCTCATACAAGCTAAAATTGATTTTTCTACCGCAGTAAGTATTTCTTCTTTAGAAAATGCAAAATCTTATTATCTTGGTAAAAACGGTAAATTAACTCAATATATAAAAAATATTAAAAATATTTCTATAAATGAACGAAAAAGATATGGTGAAATTATTAATTCTATAAAAATAAACATTAAAAAAGAACTTAATATTCATCGTGATATTTTAAAAAAAAAACAATTAAAAGTATCGTTAAAAACTAATAAAATTGATATAACATTACCGGGAAGAGGTAAAAATAAAGGCGGGTTACATCCAATTATGCGTACCTTAGAACGTATTGAAAAAATTTTCTATTCTATTGGTTTTGATATAACAGATGGACCTGAAATTGAAACAGATTTTAATAATTTTACTGCATTAAATAGCCCAAAAAATCATCCAGCTCGTTCAATGCACGATACTTTTTATATTAAAAACAGATACGTTAGTAATAATAAACCATTATTACGTACACATACTAGTCCTATGCAAATTCGTTATTCTAAAATTAATAAACCGCCAATTAAAGTAATTACTTCTGGTCGTGTATATCGTATTGATAGTGATTCAACTCATTCTCCAATGTTTCATCAAATTGAAGGATTGTGGATTGATAAAAATATTAGTTTTTCAGATTTAAAAGGTGTTTATTTAAATTTTATACGTGTTTTTTTTGAATCAGATAACATACAAATTCGTTTTAGACCTTCTTATTTTCCTTTTACAGAACCATCTGCAGAAATTGATATTGTTTTTCAAGATGGTCCATTAAAAGGTAATTGGTTAGAAATTTCTGGTGCGGGACAAGTAAACCCAAAGGTTTTGTGTAATATGAATTTAGATCCTGAGAAATATATTGGATTTGCTTTTGGATCAGGGTTAGAAAGATTAACTATGTTACGTTATGGTATAAATGATTTACGTTTATTTTATAAGGGCAATATTAATTTTTTAAAACAATTTACTTAATTTTACATTAAATAAAAATTTTAACAATGCAAATTCCAGAAAATTGGTTACGTACAATAATTAATCCAAAATTGTCTTCTAATGATCTAGCAAATTTATTAACAATGTCTGGATTAGAAACAGAAAAAATAGAAACAAACATACCAATTTTTTCTAAAATAATAATTGGTAAAATAATAAATATCATTAAACATCCTGATATAGATAATTTTAATATTTGTAAGGTTGATACTTATAAAAATATTTTAGATATTGTTTGTAATATACCTAATATCCGTGTTGGATTAAAGGTTCCATGCGCTATAATTGGATCGTCATTATTATGTATTAATAAAAAAAAATCTTTTATAATTAATATAGAAAAAAAATATAAGATAAAATCATATGGATTATTATGCTCTGAATATGATTTAAAAATAAATAATAAAAATAAATATTTATTTGAATTACCAGAAGATGCGCCTATTGGAAAAAATTTTTATGATTATTATAAATTTAATAATTTAAAATTTGTTATTAAATTAACCCCCAATAGAGGTGATTGTTTATCTTTACTTGGAATAGCGCGCGAAATATCTATATTAAGTAATACTCCATTAAAGTTATTAAATACTAAAATTACTTTACCAAATTATAAAGAAATTTTGCCGGTTAAAATATCAGCAATAGATTTATGTGGTCGTTTTTCTGGAAGAATTATTCGTGGAATAAATCCTAAAGCATTAACTCCTAAATGGATGAAAATACGACTTGAAGATAGCGGGCAAAAACTTGTTTCCGTATTACATGATATTACAAATTACGTAATGTTAGAATTAGGAATTCCTATTAATATATTTGATTTATCTAAAATTTCCGGTGAATTAAATATAAGATGGGGAAATATCGGAGAAACTATTAAAATATCTAATGATTTAATCATTAAGATTGATAAAAATATTGGAATTATTTCTGATAATTTTAAGATAATATCATTATCTGGTATTATCAATGGATTTGATGCGTCTGTAACTTTAAATACAAAAGATATATATTTAGGAGTTGCGTTTTGGTGGCCTAATTCAATTCGTGGAAAATCTAATCACTATAATCTTGTTACTGAATCATCATATCGTTTTGAACGAGGTATTGATTTTAGTAAAACTATAAAATGCTTAGAGCGTGTTACTAATTTAATTATTGAAATTTGTGGGACATCATCATCAAAAATATCTCAAATAGATGATCAAATTATAAATATACCAGTTAGAAAAGAAATTAAAGTTCGATCAGAGCGTGTTATTAAAATTTTAGGTATTAAATTAACAAATCAAGAAATTTCTAATATTTTTATACGCTTAAAATTTCATTTTATTCAAAAAAATAATATTTTTTTAGTTATTCCACCTGCGCATAGATTTGATCTTGAAATTGAAGAAGATATTATTGAAGAGATTATAAGAATTTATGGATTTGAAAATATTCCTATATCGTTACCTATTACTGTTTCTAAAATTTCCCCAATAAAAGAAGGATATCAATCGTTATTTTCTATTAGACATCAACTGGCTTTTGCGGACTATCAAGAGGTTATAAATTATAGTTTTATTGAAGATTCTTTAGAAAAAGATTTTTCTCAAAATATTAATAATTACCCAATTGAATTATTGAATCCAATTTCTAAGAAATTTAATACAATGCGATCAACTCTTATTGGTAGTTTGGTTAATAATATATGTTATAACTTAAAAAGAAAATTAGAGCGCATTCGTTTATTTGAAATTGCTAATGTTTATTTACATGATAAATTCATTAAAGATAGTCCATTTACTGTATCAGGTTATAAAGAATTAAAAAAAATAGCAGTTATTGCTTATGGCCCACTACTAGAACCTCAGTGGGGGGAGGAAAATCGTAATATTGATTATTTTGATTTAAAAAATGATTTGGAAAATTTATTTTTTCCTATAAAATTAAATTTTTTAAAAATTAATAATTCTATTTTACACCCAAATCGATCAGCTCTTATATTTAAAAAAACAAAAAATATTGGTTTTATAGGAGAAATTCATCCAATATTACAGCAAAAGTATGATTTACCATTAGCGCCAATATTTTTTGAGGTGGATGCTTTAGAATTACAAAAACGTCAAATACCAAATTATATTCAAATATCTAAATTTCCTAATGTTGTTCGTGACATAGTATTTATTTTTAATAAGAATATTAATTTACAGGACGTAATGGATACTATGTTTTTTGAAAAAAATAATAATTCAAATTGCTTTATAATACAATCTATTTCATTATTTGATAAATATTGTGGAAAAAAACTAAAAGACAATGAAAAAAGTTTTGCTTTTAGGTGTATACTACAAGATCCTAAAAAAACTTTAAAAAATAATATTATAAATAATGCAATTAATGCGTTAATTAATTCTGTTTGTAAAAATTTTAATGCAAAATTACGAAATTAATTTTTATGAATTTAATAATTCACGTAATACAAATGGTAAAATACCATCATTTTGATAATATTTAATTTCCATTGGAGTGTCGATACGTAATAATAATTTTATTTTTTTTATTTTTTTCCCATTTTTTCTATAAATAATAAAATCTATTTTTTCTAATGGTTTAATTTTTTTTGAAATTCCTTTTAAGTCAAAGTATTCATTACCTGTGATATTTAAAGATTGTATACTATCATTATTTAAAAACTGTAATGGTAATATACCCATTCCTATTAAATTTGCGCGATGAATACGTTCAAAGGAGCGAGCAATTACCATTTTTACTCCTAATAATTTCGTGCCTTTAGCCGCCCAATCACGTGATGATCCTGTTCCATATTCTTTGCCAGCAAATATGATAGTAGAAATATTATTAGAAATATATTTCATAGCAGCATCATAAATTGACATTTTTTCACCACTAGGTTGATAATATGTAAATCCACCTTCTATTTGTGTATTATTTTTACCCAAAATTGTTATTAAATTTTTTATACGTTTATTAGAAAAAGTACCTCGAATCATAACTTCGTGATTTCCACGACGAGACCCATAAGAATTAAATTCATCTTTTAAAACACCATTATTAATTAACCATTTTCCTGCTGGACTAGATTCCTCAATTAATCCCGCTGGAGAAATATGATCGGTAGTTATAGAATCTCCTAATATACATAATGCTCTTGCTCCTTTAATGTTTTTTGGAAAATATTCAAACTTTAATTTAAAATTATTGAAAAATGGAGGTTGAGAAATATATGTTGAAATTGGCCAATTATAAATATTATCAATTACAGTATCGCTAATATTGCTCCATAATTTTCCAGGATTATTTTTAATATTCTTATAATTAAAGTAAAATAAATTTTTATTTAATGTAAATTTTTCTAAAGAATTAATTTCCTCAGTAGATGGCCAAATATCATTTAAATAAATTTTTTTACCATTTTTATCTATTCCTAATGGTTCTATTGTAAGATCAACTAATATATTTCCAGCAATAGCATAAGCTATTACTAATGGAGGAGAAGCTAAAAAATTTGCATAAATACTTGGATGAATTCGTGATTCAAAATTTCGATTTCCTGATAATATAGATGATGTTATTATGTTATTATTGATAATAATTTCTTCTATTTGAGATTTAATTTTTCCAGAATTCCCAATACAAGTAGCACAACCATAAGCAACAATATTAAAACCTAATTTTTCTAAATATAAAAGTAAACCAGAATTATTTAAATATTCAGTAACTACTCTAGATCCTGGTGTAAATGATGTTTTTATTTTTGGTGAAATTTCTAAACCAAATTTTACTGCTTTTTTGGCTAATAACCCAGCAGATAACATTAAATTAGGATTTGATGTGTTTGTGCATGAAGTAATTGCAGCAATTAATATATCTCCATTTTTAATTTTAATTCCATTTTTAGTAATATATATTTTATTTAATTCATTAATATCTTTATTAAAGCCATTTTTAAAGGTTGGTTTAATTAATAATTCAGTAAATTTTTTTTTAACATTATTTAATTTAATAAGATCTTGGGGGCGATTTGGTCCAGATAATGATGGTGAAACATTATCGAGATTTAATGTGATAATATCTGTATAATCTATTTCTCCTATCTTTGGGATACCAAATAATTTTTGAGATTTAAAATAACTTTCAAATGCCTTAATTTCTAAATTATTACGACCTGTATTATAAAAATAATTAACAGTTATTTTATCTACAGGAAAAAATCCAATTGTAGCGCCATACTCTGGAGCCATATTACTAATAGTTGCTCTATCAGGTAATAATAAAGATTTTACTCCATCCCCAAAGAATTCTACAAATTTCCCAACTACATTTTTTTTTCTCAGTAATTTAGTTATTGTAAGTACAAGATCTGTTGCTGTCACTCCTTTATTTAATTTACCTATTAAATTAACCCCTATTACATCTGGTATTAAAAAATAAATTGGTTGACCTAGCATACCAGCTTCTGCTTCAATACCCCCAACTCCCCAACCAATTACGCCTATACTATTAATCATAGTAGTATGAGAATCAGTGCCTACTATTATATCTGGATAATAAATATTATCTTTATTTAATATTCCACGAGATAAATACTCTAAATTAATTTGATGAACAATACCAAATCCAGGTGGTATTACATTAAACTTATTAAAAGCTTGCATACCCCACTTTATAAATTGATATCGCTCCTTATTTCGTTTAAATTCTAATTGCATATTTAAATCTAGAGATTTTTTTTCTCTAAAAAAATCAACTTGAATAGAATGATCAACTATTAAATCTACAGGAACTAATGGTTCAATTTTTTTAGGATTTTTATTTATTTTTTTAGCTATACTACGCATAGCAGCTAAATCTGTTAAAAGTGGTATACCTGTAAAATCTTGCAATAAAATACGTGTAACTATTAATGGTAATTCTTTTATTCTTAAATCTTTAGGTTTCCAATTCATTAATTCATAAATATATTCTTCAGTAATTTTTTTACAATCATAATTACGTATTATTGATTCTAATATAATTCTAATCGATACAGGTAAACGAGAAATATTAATATTAAATTTTTTTTCTAAATCTGGTAATGAATAAAATTTACCCTTTTTATTCTCAGAAATTTGAAATTCTTTTAGGATAGTTTTTTTATGAAACATAATAGCTTTCTATTAACATTGATAAAATAATTTTAAAAAATTAACGTATAAGATGACTAATGCTTAAAATTTCATTTTTTAATTCTTCAATAGAAAGATTAATTTTCTTTCGAGAAAATTTATCAATTTCTAAATTTTGAATAATTTTGTATTTACTATTTTTAATTTTTACTGGAAAACCAAATATTATATCTTTGGGTACATTATAAGAACCATCTGAAGGAATTCCCATTGTAACCCAATTCTCTGTTCCAAAAATCCAATCTTTTATATGATCTATAGCTGCTGATGCAGCTGATGCAGCTGATGAAGCTCCTCTAATAGAGATAATTTCTTCTCCTCGTCTGCTAATAGCCGGTAAAAAAACATTTTTATTCCAGAAGGAATTATTGTTAATCATATCTCTAATAAGTACCCCATTAACTGTTGCATAACGATAGTCAGGATACATAGATAAAGAATGATTACCCCAAACAAATACTTTTTTAATAGATGAGACTGGTTCATTTAGTTTGGATGCTAATTTTGCTATTGCTCTATTATGATCAAGACGTAACATGGCTGTAAAATTTTTATAGGATAAATCTGGAGCTGATTTCATTGTAATATATGTATTGGTATTGACAGGATTTCCAACAACTAAAACCTTAACATCGCGTGAAGCAACAGAATTTAATGCTTTTCCTTGTTCAATAAAAATAGAAGAATTAATAGCTAATAACTCGGAACGTTCCATATTACTTTTTCTAGGAAAAGAACCAATTAATATAGCAATATTTGCATCTTTAAAAGCTGTTATTGGATTTTCATGCACACTAACATCTACTAATAATGGAAAAATACAATCTTCAATTTCCATGATCACACCTTTAATTGCTTTTTGTGATTTTTTATTTGATGCCTCAAGTAATTGTAAAATTATTGGCTGATCTTTACCTAAAAGATCTCCATTAGCAATACGAAATATAATGTTATAACCAATTTGACCTGCTGCACCTGTAATAGAAATTCGTACTGGTTTTTTAAGCATATCTAAAACTCCAAAATTGAAAATTTTTAAATATTATTAATTTTATAAAATTATTAATATAATTAATTATGTTCATATGAAATCAGTTAAAAATAAACATTTTAGAAGGATTCTAACAATGAATAAAATAAATAAACTTAAAGATCAAAAAAAATATAAAAATATAAATATATTTCAAATTATTAATTATCGTTTACCACCTAGTGGAGTTGTATCAATAATGCATCGTATTAGTGGATCATTAATATTTTTTTTATTACCTTTTATTTTATATTTATTAGATCAAAGTTTAAGTTCAAAAAATTCATATGAAATTTTTCGAAAATTTACATCTAATTTTTTTATTAAAATTTTGATTTTATCATTAATATGGTTGTATTTAAATCATTTTTTTTCTGGTATCCGTCATTTAATTATGGATTTAAATATTGGTTTAGATAAAAATATCTCAAATAAATCAGCTATTTTTATATTGATAATAAACTTATCTTTAATATTAATTATAACACTAAAATTTTTTGGAGTAATATAATAATGAATAACGATATCAATATTAAATTAAAAGATAAAGTTTTTAATGCTCATTATGGTGTACGTGATTGGTTATTTCAACGTATAACTGCGGTTATAATGATAATTTATACAATAATTCTGTTATTTTTTGTGCTAACTACTAATGATTTTAGTTACGAAAATTGGTCTAATTTATTTAAGTATAAATGGTTTAAAATTATTAGTTTTTCTGCTTTAATTTGTTTATTTTATCATGCATGGGTTGGTATGCGTGATATATTTATGGATTACGTAAAATCAGTTATTATTAGATTAATATTATATACTTTTAGCATTATATGGTTAATTAATTGTACTAATTGGGCAATACAGATATTATGGAGAATATAAGTGATTTTTAATAAATCTATTATTGCTAATTATCGTTTCGATGTATTAATTATTGGAGCAGGTGGGTCAGGTATGCGGGCTTCACTTCAGTTAGCGCAAGAGGGTTTAAATGTTGCAATTTTATCTAAAGTTTTTCCTACTCGTTCGCATACAGTTGCTGCTCAAGGAGGGATTAGTGCTTCGTTGGGTAATATGTCAAAAGATAATTGGCATTGGCATATGTTTGATACTATTAAAGGATCTGATTATCTCGGAGATCAAGACGCTATTGAATTTATGTGCAAAGAAGCGCCAAAAGTTGTGTATGAATTAGAACATTTTGGGATGCCATTTGATCGAAATAAAAATGGTACAATTTATCAGAGGCCATTTGGTGGGCATTCATCTAATTTTGGAGAAAAACCTATAGCTCGCGCTTGTGCTGTAGCTGATCGTACCGGTCATGCGCTTTTGCATACACTATATCAACGTAATTTACATGCTAAAACTAATTTTTTTATCGAATGGATGGCTATTGATTTAATTAGTGATTCCGAGGGTGATATTTTAGGAGTTGTTGCGTTAGAAATGGAAACTGGCAATATAATGATATTGGAATCTAAAATAACAATTTTAGCCACAGGAGGAGGAGGGCGTATTTGGGCTGCTTCTACTAATGCTTTTATAAATACTGGTGATGGACTTGGTATGGCAGCGCGAGCGGGTTTACCTTTAGAAGATATGGAATTTTGGCAATTTCATCCGACTGGAGTTGCGGGTGCTGGAGTTTTAATTACAGAGGGCGTTCGAGGTGAAGGTGGAATTTTAATTAATTCTAATGGTGAACGTTTTATGGAGCGTTATGCCCCGATTTTAAAAGATCTCGCTCCTCGTGATTTTGTATCTCGAGCAATGGATCAAGAAATTAAAGAAGGACGTGGTTGCGGACCAAATAAAGACCATGTAATGTTAGATTTGAGACACATTAATTCTGAAACAATTATAAATCGTTTACCATCGATTTTAGAGATTGGAAATAAATTTGCAAATGTAAATGCATTAAAAGAACCTATTCCAGTTATACCAACTATTCATTATCAAATGGGCGGTATTCCAACGAATATTTATGGACAAGTTATAATACCTAATAATGATAATAATAAAATTGTTAATGGTTTATATGCAATTGGTGAATGTGCTTGCGTATCCGTACATGGAGCTAATAGACTTGGAACTAATTCATTATTAGATTTATTGGTATTTGGTCGTTCTGCTGGTAATCATATTCTTAGTTTAGAACTTAAAAAAATTCATAATAAAAAACTTCCTATTAATTCTATTGATATTATTATTGACCGATTATCAAAATTAGAAAATAATAAAGGATCTGAAAGTGTTCAGAGTGTAGCTAATGATATTCGTAAAACTATGCAAAATTATTGCGGCGTATTTCGAACAGATAAATTAATGAAAAATGGTTATAAAAAAATTATGATTTTAGACGAACGACGTAAATATATTTCTTTTAAAGATAAATCTAAAATTTTCAATACTGCAAGAATTGAAGCGCTAGAATTAGATAATTTAATTGAAACAGCTAAAGCAACTATTTCTTCCGCTATTTCTCGTAAAGAATCTAGAGGCGCTCACGCGCATAATGACTTTAAAAATCGAGATGATATTAATTGGTTAAAACATTCAATTTGGTATTCAAATGGAAATAGAATTGAATTTAAACCAGTTAATTTAAAACCATTAACAGTTAAAACTGTTCATCCTAAAAAACGTACTTTTTAATAAAAATAATATGAAACGCATAATTAAATTTAAAATTTATCGATATAATCCAGATCATGATATAAAACCTTATATGCAAAAGTTTTTAGTTAATTTATCATCAAATGATAAAATGTTATTAGATGCGTTACATCGTATTAAATATGATATTGATGATTCATTAACATTACGTCGTTCTTGTAGAGAGGGTGTTTGCGGTTCAGATGCAATGAATATTAATGGAAAAAATGGATTAGCTTGTATTACAAACTTAAACGAATTAAAACAGCCAATTATAATACGTCCATTACCAGGATTACCTGTAATTCGTGATTTAGTTGTTGATATGACATTATTTTTTAAACAATTTAATTCAATTAAACCATTTCTAATTACAAATAATAATCCTCCAGAAAAAGAACGTTTGCAATCTCCTAGTCAACGTAAAATTCTTGATGGTTTATATGAGTGTATATTATGCGGGTGTTGTTCGACAGCATGTCCCTCATTTTGGTGGAACTCTGATAGATTTGTTGGGCCAGCCGGATTATTACAGGCTTATCGTTTTATTTCTGATAGTCGTGATGAAGCTACTAATTTTCGTTTAGATAATTTAGAAGATCCATATCGTTTATTTCGTTGTCGTTCTATAATGAATTGTGTGGATACGTGCCCAAAAGGATTAAATCCAAATCGTTCTATTAATAAAATTAAAGAATTGATGATTTATAGAATTATATAACAATAAATAATCATTAGTATAAAATAATTAAAAAAATTAAATTAATAACAATTTAAATTTTATAATTATTTTAAAAATAAATATCTTTATATGGTTTTTATTAATAATTATATATATTTTATTTATTTAAAAAGGAAAATATGCCTATTTCTGATAGTAAAGTTACTTTATCGTTTTCAGATGGCACTCCATCATTAAAATTTCCAATTTATAAAGGAACTATTGGTCCTGATGTAATTGATATACAAAATTTTTACAAAATATCTGGAAAATTTACTTATGACCCAGGTTTTATGTCAACTGCGTCATGTAATTCTGCAATTACATATATTGATGGTAATATTGGTGAATTATTATATAGAGGATATCCAATTGAGCAGCTTGCAACTAAATGCAATTTTATGGAAATTTGTTATTTATTGTTATATGGTGAATTACCAAATAAGATGCAAAACGATAAATTTATACAAGCTATAGCAGAACATACTATGGTTGATAAAAAAATATTTGCATTTTTGAATGGTTTTTCTCGAAATGCTCATCCAATGGCTATATTAACTAGTTTAGTTAGCGCGTTACCCACTTTTTATGAAGATTCTTTATATATTCATGATCCTTATTATCGTGAAATATCTGCAATTAGAATCATTGCTAAATTACCAACTTTAATAGCTATGATTTATAAATTTAATTTAGGTCAACCATTTATTTATCCTTCTAATAATCTAAAATATTGTGATAATTTTATATATATGATGTTTTCAAATTTACATAAAAAATACAAAACTAATAAAATTATCACAAAAGCACTAGATAGAATTTTAATTCTACATGCTGATCACGAACAAAATGCGTCTACATCTACTGTTCGACTTGTTGGTTCTTCTGGTGCTAATCCATTTTCTTGTATTGCTGCTGGAATTGCTTGTCTTTGGGGACCTTTACATGGGGGGGCAAATGAAGCCGTACTAAATATGCTTAAAAAAATTGATAAAACTGAAAATATTTCTAAATTTATAAAAAAAATTAAAAATAAATCATCTAATATAAAATTAATGGGATTTGGTCATAGAATTTATAAAAATTATGATCCTAGAGCTAAAATTATACGTAATATTTGTTATAAAGTCCTTAACGAACTTGATTTATTAAATAAATCATTATTTAAATTGGCTACAAAATTGGAAAAAATAGCATTAGAAGATGATTATTTTGTATCTCGTAAATTATATCCAAATGTTGATTTTTATTCCGGAATCATACAGCAGGCACTTGGAATTCCAGTATCTATGTTTACTTGTATTTTTGCTATGGCACGTTCCGCAGGTTGGGTTGCGCAATGGAATGAAATGATATCTGATCCAAATAAAAAAATTGGTCGTCCTAGACAATTATTTGTTGGATCTAAAAAAAGAAGTATAAACTGTAAATAAAAATTTTTAATTATGTACCAGTAAATACTGGGTATACCCAGTAAATACTGGGTAGTTTACTGGGTCAATTTTTAGAAATTATTTTTTATAAAAAAAATTACATAACTTAATTCATCTCGTAAAAATATAAAATAGGTAAGTAAAAATGACACATCAGTACGAGAAATACAATTTATATTCTTATTTTTATAGTGAAAATTTTTTATATATAGAATATTTATATAAGTCTTATTTAAAAAATCCAAATTCTGTATCAGAAGATTGGAAAATATGTTTTGATTTAATGCAATCTATGAAATATAGAAATACACCAATAAATTTTAAAAATTTAAATAAAGAAAAGATAAATATTTTAGAAAATAATAAAAAATTTAAATTAATATCTTTAATAGATAATTACCGTAGATTAGGCGTGTATTTTGCTAATTTAGATCCATTAAAACAAAAAATAAAAACAATAAATTTAGAATATAAATTAAATATAAAATTTTATGATTTTAATGAATCCGATATGGATTCTGTTATTAATGTTAATAATATTTTTTTTGGAGTTAAAAAAACAACATTAAGAAATTTATTAAAATTTCTTAAAAATACTTATACTAGTAATATTGGATCTGAGTTTATGTATATTAATAATTTAGAAGAAGTTGAATGGATCCAAGAACAATTAGAGTCCACTCAAGCAACTCCAAATTTTTCAAAAGAAAAAAAAAAAAATATTCTTTTTCTTCTTACTGCAGCAGAAGAATTTGAACATTATTTACATAATCGTTATGTAGGGCAAAAACGATTTTCTTTAGAGGGTAGTGAAAGTTTCATTTTATCATTAAATGAGATTATTCAACATTCTGGTAAAAGAGGTATTCGTGAAATTGTCATAGGTATGGCTCATCGTGGGAGATTAAATGTTCTTGTAAATATTTTAGGAAAAAAACCAAAGGAATTATTTGATGAATTTGAAGATAAAAATAGCGAAAATTTACTTTCTGGTGATGTAAAATATCATCAAGGATTTTCTTCTAATATTAATACCCCAGGAGGGGTAATTCATTTATCTTTAGCGTTTAATCCTTCTCATCTAGAAATTATTAATCCTGTTGTTGAGGGGTCCGCTAAAGCAAGAATGGAAAGGAGAGATGATAAATTTGGTACACAAGTTTTACCAGTTTTAGTACATGGTGATGCTGCTTTTTCTGGTCAAGGTGTAGTAATGGAAACTTTAAATTTTTCTAAAATAGATAGTTATAATACTGGAGGAACTATACATATTATAATTAATAACCAAATTGGTTTTACAACTAGTCCAAATGATTTACGTTCTACTTTATATTGCACAGATATAGGAAAAATAATTGAAGCACCAGTTTTTCATGTTAATGGAGACGATCCAGAATCTGTAATATTAGTAACTAAAATTGCTGTAGAGTATCGAATGAAATTTAAAAAAGATTGTATTATAAATATTATTTGTTTTCGTAAATTAGGGCATAATGAACAAGATACTCCATCATTAACGCAACCTTTAATGTATAAAAAAATTTTTAAACATCCCGGGATTCGTGAATTATATTCCAATAAATTGAAGATACAAAAAATTTTAACAAAAAATGAAAGTGAGAATATGATAAAAGAATTTAATGATATGATAAATTCAGGTAAATCTATTGTTAATTCTATACCATCAAATTTTATTTATGATAAATCTAAATCAGAATGGGCTCCATTTTTAAAAAATGGATATATTGATAATTGTAATACTTCAATATCTTTAGAAAAATTAAAATTTTTATCAAAAAAAATAACTAATATACCTAAAGGTTTTAAACTACATAAGTTAGTTAAAAAAATTTTAAAAGATCGAGTTGAAATGGGATGCGGTAAATTGAATGTAGATTGGGGTATGGCAGAACATTTAGCGTATGCATCATTAGTTATATCTGGTTATGGAGTTCGTTTATCTGGACAAGATTCTGGTAGAGGTACCTTTTCTCATCGTCATGCTATACTTTATAATCAGGATTATCAATATTCAGAAAAAGAAACTGATATATCAACCTATATACCCTTACATAATGTTAGTAAGAATCAAGCAAAATTTCATATAATTAATTCAATTCTTTCAGAGGAAGCTATATTAGGATTTGAATATGGTTTTTCAACTGCTTCTCCAAATACATTAACAATTTGGGAAGCACAGTTTGGAGATTTTGCTAATGGTGCACAAGTAATTATTGATCAATTTATCAGTTCTAGTGAAGAGAAATGGGGTAGAATATCTGGCTTGACTCTTATGTTACCTCATGGTTATGAAGGACAAGGACCAGAACATTCTTCTGCTCGTTTAGAACGTTTTTTGCAATTATGTGCAAATAATAATATTCAAATAGTACAACCAACTTCTGCTTCTCAAATTTTTCATTTATTACGTTATCAAATAATTCGTCCAATTCGGAAACCATTAATCATTATAACTCCTAAATCTTTATTACGTAAAAAGGAAGCATCTTCAACTTTAATGGATTTAGCAACCGGTAAATTTAATAAAATTATTAATGAAATAGATGATATAATTGATCCTAAAAAAATAAAAAGAATTATTGCTTGTTCTGGTAAAATTTATTATGATTTATTTAATTTTCGAAAAAAGAAAAATAAAAATGATGTTGTAATTATTCGTATTGAGCAACTTTATCCATTTCCTAATGAAGATTTTTTAAAAATTTTAAAAAAATTTAGATATTTTGAGAAATTAATATGGGCCCAAGATGAACCAAAAAATCAAGGTGCATGGCCGCAAATAAAAGAAAATATTTTAAAATATTTAAATTCAACTCAAAAATTAATATATGTGGGTCGTTCTTGTAGTGCTTCACCAGCTTCTGGATATTATAGTAAACATTGTAAAGAACAAATAACTTTATTAAATAATGCTTTTTTAAAATAAAATTAAAATATTTTCGATATTATGGAGAAAATTTATGGCACTTATTGAAGTAAAAATTCCAAAGTTATCAGAATCTATATCAGAAGCAACACTATTAAATTGGCATAAAAAAGAAGGAGAATTAGTTGTTCGTAATGAGAATTTAATTGATATTGAAACAGATAAAGTAATATTAGAATTACCGGCTCCACAAGACGGTATAATTAATAAAATTATTATTACTGATGGATCTATTGTTACTTCTAATCAAGTAATTGCGCTAATTGATACTGATATTTCTAAATTAAGTTCTAAAACAGAAATAAAAAATAAAAAGGATATAAAAAATCTTAATACTATTGTAATGCCCTCTGCTAAAAAAATTCTTTCAGATAATAATTTAGAAATTTCTAAAATTAATAATGGAACAGGTAAAGATGGTCGTATAATTAAAGAAGATGTTCTTAAAGTTTTATCATCAATAAAAAATATAAATCAAGAAAAACAAGAAAAATATAAACCATATTTAGATAGTATTTCTATAAAAAATAATTCTCGGTTAGAAGAGTGTGTTCCTATGAGTAGATTGCGTTTGTGTATTGCGGAACGTTTATTGCAATCACAAGCTAATAGTGCAATTTTAACTACATTTAATGAAATTAATATGCAATCAATAATTGATTTGCGTTTAAAATATAAAGATAAATTTGAAAAAGAACATAATGTAAAATTAGGTTTTATGTCTTTTTTTGTAAAAGCAGTTGTTTCTGCTTTAAAACAATATCCAATTATTAATGCTTCAGTAGATGGTAATAATATTATTTATCATAAATATTATGATATAGGAATTGCTATTAGTTCATCTAGAGGATTGGTTGTTCCAATATTACGTAACGCAGATACAATGTCAATTGCTGATATTGAAAAAAAAATTAACGAATTTATTAATAAAGCACAAGATAATAAACTTTTACCAGAAGAAATGAGTGGGGGTACGTTTACAATATCAAATGGAGGTGTATTTGGTTCTATGCTTTCAACTCCAATTATTAATCCTCCTCAGTCAGCTATTTTAGGTGTTCATGCAATAAAAAAACGTGTTATTGTTGAAAATAATAATGTTGTAATTCGCCCAATTAATTATTTTGCATTATCATATGATCATAGAATAATAGATGGTCGTGAAGCAGTACTTAGTCTTATGGTAATTAAAAAAAATCTAGAAGATCCATATTGTTTATTATTAGATTTATAAAATAATTTTAAATAAATTTTAAATTAAAGAGTTTTATTATGAATAAAAATTTTGATGTTATAGTTATTGGAGCTGGTCCTGGAGGATATGTCGCGTCAATTCGTTTAGCACAATTAGGATTTAAAACAGCTTGTATTGATGAATGGAAAGATAATGAAGAAAATTTTGCATTAGGCGGAACATGTACGAATGTAGGCTGTATTCCATCTAAAGCTTTATTACAAACATCTCATTCATTTGAAAATGTAAAAAATTCGTTTTTTGAATATGGTATTAATACACAAAATGTAACATTAAATTTACAAAAAATGTTAGAAAGAAAAAATAATATAATCAAAAAAAATAATTCAGGAATATTATTTTTATTCAAAAAAAATAAAATAAAATTTTTTCATGGTCACGCAATTTTTACTGGAAAAATACAGAATAATTTTCATGAAATTCAAATTATTAATAAAACCAAAGAAACTATTACCGCTAAATATATAATTATAGCAACAGGTTCTAAGGCAAGATCTTTTCCGGGCGTAAAATTTGATGAAAATTTAATTTTATCTAACAAAGGTGCTTTAGAAATGATTAATGTTCCAAAAAAACTTTGTATTATTGGTGCTGGTGTAATTGGTCTTGAAATTGGAAGTATTTGGAGAAGATTGGGTTCTGAAGTTACAATTTTAGAGATGTCATCTAATTTTTTAAATACAGTGGATGAAGAAATTGCAAAAAAAGCATTTCATTTATTAAATAAACAAGGATTAAATATAATTCTTAATACTAAAATACATGATATTAAAATTAACAAAGAAAATGTTTTGATTAATTATTCTAATAAATCAACTAATGTAAAAACAGAAATAATTACATCAATTTTTGATAAATTACTTATTGCTATAGGTAGAATTCCGAATACAAATAATTTAAATATTGATAAAATTGGTTTAAAGGTAAATGAAAATAATTTCATAATAGTTAACGATAATTGTGAAACTAATATACCTAATATTTATGCAATTGGTGATGTTGTAAGGGGGCCAATGCTTGCTCATAAAGCAGAAGAAGAAGGAATTATGGTTGCTGAGCATATTTCCGGTCAAAAACATTCTATTAATTTTAATGCTTTACCTTTTGTTATTTATACTTTTCCTGAAATTGCTTCCGTTGGTAAAACTGAACAATATTTAAAAAAACATAATATTTCTTATAATGTTGGTATATTTCCATTTTTAGCTAATAGTCGCGCGCGTATTTTAGGTGAAACATCTGGTATGGTTAAGATACTATCTGATATGAAGTCAGATGAAATTTTAGGTATTCATATTATCGGTCCAATGGCATCTGAATTAATTGCGGAAGCAGTTATAGCAATAGAATTTCGTGCGTCATCTGAAGATATTGCACGTATATGTCATGTTCATCCATCATTATCAGAAGCAATGAAAGAAGCCGCTATGTCAATTGAAAATCGTTCTATTAATTATTAATTTATATTGTTAATGAATTTTAAAGAATATTACATAAATTATTTAATTAAAAAAAAATATTATTTTGATTCTTCGCAGATTAAAGTAATTAATTATTTACAACTGATATATGAAAAATGGATAAAATATAATAAAAATTTTTTTAAAAAAATAATATTACGTAAAAAAGTTCCTCAAGGAATATATTTATGGGGGGATGTTGGTAGAGGAAAATCAGATATAATGAATTTTTTTTATTCTATGATTCCATTTGAAAAAAAAATTCGTTTTCATTTTTATGAATGGATAAAAAATATACATTATGAACTTCATAAATCAAAAAATTTATCAAATCCATTAGATAATATAGCATTAAAAGTATCTAAAAAATACTGGCTTATTTATTTAGATGAATTTCATATATCAGATACAGCTAATGCTATAATTTTTTTTAATTTTTTTAAAAAATTACTTTATAATAATGTATATATTATTATGACATCGAATTATGATCCTAATTTATTGTACTCAAATAATTTACATAATAATCATATATTACCAATAATTAAACTATTAAAGGAAAAAATGGATATAGTAAATATTAACGGTAATACTGATTATAGATTTTTATCAAAAAAAAATAGTCATTATTATGCACCAATAAATACTTTAAATAACAATAAATTATTGTATTTATTTAATAAAATAAAAAAAAAATCAAAAGAAAATTCATATATTTATGTTACTGGAAATCGTAAGATATATACAGTGCGTTGTTCTAAAGATATAATTTGGTTTGATTTTTTTACATTATGTAAAGGAACATATTCACAAAATGATTATTTATATATTGTTAATAATTTTAAAAATATAATATTATCAAATGTTCCTTGTATGTCTATTGATATGTCTTTAGAAGCTCGTCGTTTTACTTGGTTAATTGATATATTTTATGAATATAAAATAAAATTAATTATTTTAGCTGAAGTTGAGCCGGTTAAATTATATACGAAGGGCCCGTTATCAAATGAGTTTAAGCGTACAGTTTCTCGTATTATGGAAATGCAATATTTTTATTCTGAAAAATAAAAATTTATTGAAAATGTAATTTTAAAAAATAAATATATATCTATTAAAAATTTGATTTTATTTAAAAATAAGTTAATTTTGATAAATTACTTAATAATATTAATAATAATTAATTTAAAAATTTATATGACAATCGAACAAACATTATCAATTCTTAAACCAGATGCATTAGAAAAAAATATAGTAGGTGAAATTTATAATCGTTATGAAAAAATAGGCTTAAAAATTATAGCTGCCTATATGAAGAAATTATCAAAAAATGATGTTGAAAAATTTTATTCAATACATAAAAATCGTCCTTTTTTTAAAAATTTAGTAAACTTTATGATTTCCGGTCCTGTATTTATTCAAGTATTAGAGGGGGAAGATGCAATTAAAAAACATAGAATTTTAATAGGTGATACTGACCCAATAAAAGCAGCTAAAGGAACAATTCGCGCTGATTTTGCTGAATCAATTGATAAAAACATAGTACATGGTTCAGATTCTATTAAAAACGCAAAATTTGAAATTTCATATTTTTTTTCCATTTCAAATATTTATTCAAAATATTTATAAAATACATTTAAACTTTTAAACTTATATTAATTTAATAAATGAAATAAATTTTATGAAAATGACTAATTTATTGGATTTAAGTCCTTTAAAATTTGTTAATTATTGTAAAGAATTAGGTGAAATGCCATTTCGTGCTAAACAATTGCAAAAATGGATTCACAAATTTGGTGTATCTGATTTTAATAAAATGACAGATCTTTCTATGTCTTTACGTAAAAAATTAAAAAATTCTGTATATATTAAAGCTCCTCATATAATGAGTGATCAAATTTCATTTGATGGAACTCGTAAATGGATTTTTCATGTGAAAAAAAATATAATAGAAACTGTTTTTATTCCAGAAAAAAATAGAAATACTTTATGTATTTCAACACAAGTAGGTTGTGCAATAAATTGTATATTTTGTTCTACTGGAAGACAAGGATTTGTTCGAAACTTAACAGTTGGAGAAATTATTGGGCAATTATGGGTTACTGAATTTAAATTACGTAGAGAAAAAAATATTAAAATTAATTCTCAAGGAAAACGTCAAATTACTAATATAGTAATGATGGGTATGGGGGAACCACTATTAAATTATAAATCTACTATTGGTGCATTGAAATTAATATTAAGTGATCACGCCTATGGTTTATCAAGACGTCATGTAATACTTTCGACTAGTGGAATTATACCAATGATTGATAAATTAGCGCAAGAATGTCCAGTAGAATTAGCGGTATCCTTGCATGCATCAAATAATAATTTAAGAAATAAATTAGTTCCTATAAGTAAAAAATATCCTTTAAAAGAATTAATATTAGCCTGTCATCGATATATTACTTACTCTCCGCGTCATATGATAACTTTTGAATATTGTATGCTTCATGGTATCAATGATACAGATATTCATGCTATAGAATTAATTTCTCTCATGAGAAAAAATAAAATATTAACTTCATGTAAAATTAATCTTATCCCATTTAATTGTTTTCCTAATTCTAATTTAATATGCTCTAAAAATTCTCGTATAAAAATATTTGCAAAAATTTTAATGAATTCTGGTATTTTTGTTACTATACGTAAAATACGAGGTAATGATATTAATGCGGCTTGCGGGCAATTATCGGGTAAAATATTATAATTAATAATTAATTAATTTTTAAAATTTATATTCAATTAAATTATTAACTAAAATTTATTTTTAATTATTAATTCTTTTATTAAATAAATATAAAATGTTTAAAAAAAATAATAAAATGTATAGAATTAGAGGTATGAATGATATTTTACCTATCGATTCCGAATTATGGGAATTTTTAGAAAATAAAATATTTTTTTTATTTAAAAGTTATGGGTTTCAACAAATACGAACACCAATTCTCGAGTTTACTTCTTTATTTATTCATTCTTTAGGAGAAGAAACTGATATTGTAAAAAAAGAAATGTATTCTTTTATTGATGAATTAAATGGAGATAATTTATCATTACGTCCAGAAGGGACTGCAAGTGTTATACGATCAGTAATTGAAAATAATTTAATTTATGATGGACCAAAAAGACTTTGGTATAGCGGACCGATGTTTCGTCATGAAAGGCCTCAATATGGAAGATATAGACAATTTTATCAAATTGGGGTGGAAGCCATTGGATTTCCTGGTCCAGATATTGATGCGGAATTAATTATAATGTGTTCTCGTTTATGGAAAAATTTAAATTTAAAAAATATTTGTTTAGAACTTAATTCTATTGGAAATTTTAATGAACGAAAAAAATACTGTATTGATTTAATAAATTATATTAAAAAACATAAAGATTCAAAATGGTTTTGTGAAGATATAAAACATAGTTTATATTTGAATTCACTTCGTGTTTTGGATAGTAAAAATTTAATTATACGAGAAATATTAATTAATGCACCAAAATTACTAGATTATTTAGAAAAAGATTCTTTAGATCATTTTTATGGTATTCAAAAAATTTTAAATTATAATAATATTTCTTATAAAATTAATACAAAATTAGTAAGAGGAATGGATTATTATAATCGTACTGTTTTTGAATGGACCACTGATAAATTAGGCTCACAAAATTCTATATGCGGAGGTGGAAGATATGATTTTTTAATTAAAAAATTTAGTAACAAATTTGTTCCTGCATCTGGATTTGCGATAGGAATAGAACGGTTAATTGAGTTAATAAAAAAAATAAATATAAATCATAATTTTTCACATCAATGTGATATATATATAGTTCATGTAGGAAAAGAAGCGGAATTAAAAGCATTTGTATTATCTGAAAATTTACGAACATTAGGATTAAAGGTAATTTTAAATTGTGTTTTTAATAATATACATGAAAGTTTTAAATCTCAAATGAAGCGTGCTAATGCTAGTAATGCTAATTTTGCCGCTATAATCGGAGAAAATGAAATAATAAATAATACTTTAATAATTAAAGATTTACGTAACAAATATGAGGATCCTACATTAAAACAAATTTCTATTTCTTTTAAAGACGCGGAAAATTATTTTTATAAAAAGATTATTAAAAATATAAATAATTAAACTATTTAAAACTTATTATTAATAATAAGTATTTTAAAAAAAATTTTTTAAAATTATTTAAAAACTATATTAAATTAAAAATGAAACCTGTTCTTGTTTTAGTTGGTCGTCCTAATGTTGGTAAATCAACTTTATTTAATCGTTTAACTAATTCTAGAGATGCTCTTGTAGCTAATTATCCTGGATTAACACGTGATCGTCATTACGGAGAGGGATATATAGGTAAAAAATCATTTATTATTATTGATACCGGAGGATTTGAACCAGAAGTAAAAAAAGGTATTATGCATGAGATGACCAAACAAACTAAACAGGCAATAATTGAATCAGATATTATAATTTTTATTGTTGATGGTAGACAGGGTTTAGTTGAGCAAGATAAATTAATTACTAATTTTTTACGAAAATCTGGTCAACCAATTGTATTGGTAATCAATAAATCTGAAAATATTAATTCTTCTATATCTTTAGATTTTTATGAGCTAGGCATTGGTAATCCTCATATAATATCTGCGTTATATGGGAATGGTATTAAAAATTTTCTAGAAAATATATTGACTATAGAACTTCCTTATAAAAAATTTTTTAAAAAAAAAGAATTTACTAATATTCATTCTATTGAATATATTAAAGTTGCTATCGTAGGTAAACCAAATGTAGGAAAATCTACATTAATTAATTCATTATTAGGAGAAAATCGAGTAATTACTTATGATACACCTGGAACTACTCGTGATTCAATAAAATCATTATTTGAATATAATAATAAAAAATATATATTAATTGATACAGCTGGAATTCGACGTCGAAATAAAACTTTTGAAGTTATTGAAAAATTTTCTGTTATTAAAACATTAAAATCAATTTTAGAGGCAAATGTAGTAATATTACTTTTAGATGCACAACAAAATATTTCTGCACAAGATATAAATATTGCTAATTTTATATATGAATCTGGACGTTCATTAATAGTTTGTGTTAATAAATGGGATAGTATTATTCATAATCAACGTAAAATTATTAAAAATAATATAAAAAAAAAATTAAATTTTCTTTCATTTGCAATGTTTAATTTTATTTCTGCAATAAAATTAAATAACATTAATTCTTTTATGGAGTCAATTAATCATGTTTATGATTCATCAATAATTCATCTTTCTACTTCAAGAATAACACGTGCACTTATTAGTGCAACTAAAAATCATCCCCCTTGTCGTAAAAAATTAATTCGTCCAAAATTACGTTATGCGCATCAAGGAGGGAAAAACCCGCCTATTATAGTTATTCATGGAAATAGATTAAAGTATATTGGAAATGATTATAAACGTTATTTAGAGAAATATTTTTATAGAACTTTTTCTCTTATAGGTACTCCATTAAAAATAGAATTTCGATCAAATATAAATCCATATATTAAAATATAAAACATAAATAAGTTTATAATATAAATATATTTTTCTGTATTTAAAACAAAAGTATAATGTCAAAGTAAAAAATATACTATATAATCTTGTTAGTTGTTTTTTCATAGTTTTTTTCATCTAATACTAAAAATAATTTAAAAATCTTTAAAATAATAGATTACATAAAATAATATTTATTAAATTAATTATTAAAAATTAGTTTTTTAAAATTTAAATTAACTTTATATTAAATAATAAATGAATATTTTAAAAAAATATATTAAACCAAATGTAGATATGATTGGTTTAATACCAATGGTTATTGAAAAAAATGGACAAGGAGAACGTTCTTATGATATTTATTCACGTTTATTAAAAGAACGTATAATTTTTTTAGTAGGTGTAATTAATGATTTATCTGCTAACTTAATTATAGCGCAAATGTTATTTTTAGAGAGCGAAAATCCAAATAAAGATATTTTTCTTTACATTAATTCCCCAGGAGGATCAGTATCTTCTGGTATGGCTATTTTTGACACAATGCAGTTTATTAAACCGAATGTTTCTACGTTGTGTATTGGTTTAGCTGCTTCAATGGGAGCATTTTTATTAGCATCAGGAACAAAAGGTAAACGTTTTTCTTTACCGAATTCACGAATTATGATTCATCAACCATTAGGGGGGGCGCAAGGTCAAGCATCAGATATTGAAATTCAAGCACGTGAAATACTTTATCTTCGTCAACGTTTAAATGAAATTTTATCTGAAAAAACAGGTCATTCTGTAAAAAAAATTAGTCAAGATACTGATCGCGATAATTTTATGTCCGCAAAAATGGCCATGGAATATTGCTTAATTGATAAAATTTTAAAACAAAGAAAATAATTATATGTCTGAAAAAAAAAATTCAAATAATAGAGATTTTTCATTTTGTTCTTTTTGTAATCGACATAAAGATGAAGTAAAAAAAATAATGTATGGACCTTTTATGTCAATTTGTAATAAATGCATTAAATCATGTAATAAAATTATGTATAATGATGATATTTTTGTAAATCCAAATTTTGAAACTAAATTAAATTTATTGAAACCAAAAGAAATAAATAATTTTTTAAATAAATATGTAATTGGACAAGAAAAAGCAAAACGAGTTTTATCTGTGGCCGTATATAATCATTATAAACGTATTCAATATTTTTTAAATAAAAATAATAAAGATGATGTTGAATTATCTAAAAGTAATATATTAATGATTGGTTCTACTGGATCTGGTAAAACTTTATTAGCGCAAACATTGGCTCGTATGCTAAATGTTCCATTTGTTATTGCAGATGCTACAACATTAACAGAAGCTGGTTATGTTGGTGAAGATGTAGAGAATATTATACAAAAATTATTACAAAGTTGTAATTATAACGTTGAAAAAGCACAAAAAGGAATTATATATATTGATGAAATTGATAAAATTTCTCGTAAATCAGAAAATCCATCTATTACACGAGATGTTTCTGGAGAAGGAGTACAGCAAGCATTATTAAAATTAATTGAGGGGACAATAGCATCTGTACCTCCCGCGGGAGGTCGCAAACATCCAGATCAAGATTTTATACAAGTTGATACAACTAATATTATGTTTATTTGTGGAGGAGCGTTTAATGGGTTAGATCAAATTATTTTAGAACGTTCTCAAAAAACGAGTATTGGATTTTCTGCGAAAATAATAGACGATCATGATAAAAAAATATTAAATCCAGAACCGGAAGATCTAATTAAATTTGGTCTTATCCCGGAATTAATTGGGCGATTGCCAATAGTTATTACTTTACATGAACTTGATGAATCAGTTTTAAAAAAGATTTTATTAGAACCTAAAAATGCGTTAATTAAACAATATTCAAAATTATTAGAAATGGAAAATGTAAAATTAGAAATTAAGCCAAAAGCTTTAAATTTTATTGTTAAAAAAGCTTTTACGAGAAATTTAGGGGCTCGTGGTTTACGATCAATATTAGAGGAAATTTTGCTTAATGTAATGTATGAACTACCAAATAAAAAAAATGTTAAAAAAATAATTATTGATGAAGATTCAATTACTAATAAAACTAAATTATCAATAATTTATCATGATTCAAATGATTCAAATAAGATATCTATTAAATAATTTATATTATAATAATAATTAATTATATTTATAATATATATTATTATTTTTATTATTTGTTACAGATAACTATTTTCAGTTAATCATTATAAAAAAATTTTACAAAATAATATAAATTTATATAGATTAAAATTTAAATTAAAAATTAAGAAATATTAAATTAATGGAAAATATTGTTAATAATTTTTTAAAAGATTTATTTTATGACAAATTCTGAATCATCTAATGAGTATTTACAATTACCTTTATTGGTATTACATGATATCGTGATATTTCCTTATATGGTAATGTCTTTATTTGTGAATCGTCTCAAATCCAAAAAAGCATTAGAAGCAGCAATAAAATCTAATGAAACAATAATACTTTCAACGCGAAAAAATTTTTTCACAAATGATCCATCTGTTAATGATATTTATAAAGTTGGTTGTGTAGTTAATATTTTACAAGTTATTAAATTACCAGATGGTAATATTAAAATATTAATAGAAGGAGTTCAAAGGGTAAAAATTCATTTTATAGATGAATTAAATTATTACATTGCTAATATAACACCTATGACTGATTCTAATACTATTAGTACATCAGAAAACGAGGCAATGCGACGTACAATTATTCAAGAATTTGATAAATACTTAAAATTAAACAAAAAACTTTCTCCTGAAATTTTAAAAATATTAATTAATATAAGTGATCCAAGTTTATTAATTGATACTATTATAGCTCATTTACCATTAAGGGTTGAACAAAAACAATTTATATTAGAAACTCCAGGAGTTTTCCAAAGACATGAACACTTAATATCTCAACTGGAACATGAACTTGATGTTTTACAAATTGAAAAACGTATTCGTAGTCGTATTAAGCGCCAACTGGAAAAATCTAATAGAGAATCTTATTTAAATGAACAAGTAAAAGCTATTCAGAAAGAATTAGGAGGAGAGGAAGAAGAAGAGGGGGTAGATTTGGAAGAACTTGAAAGGAAAATAATATCAGCAAGAATGTCAAAAGAAGCTTTTGAAAAAGCTCATAACGAATTTCGTAAACTTAGATTAATGCCTACTATGTCAGCGGAAGCAACTGTAGTACGTAATTATATAGATACATTAATTACATTACCATGGAAAAAAAAATCTAAAATAAATACTTCATTAAGTTACGCAGAAACAATATTAGAAGGAGATCATTATGGTCTTAATAAAATTAAAGAACGAATATTAGAATATCTTGCTGTACAAAAACGAGTTAATAAATTAAAGGCCCCAATTTTATGTTTTGTTGGTCCTCCTGGGGTTGGAAAAACATCTTTAGGAAAATCTATAGCACAAGCTACTAATCGTAAATTTGTTAGAATGGCATTAGGTGGCATAAAAGATGAAGCTGAAATTAGAGGTCATAGACGTACTTATATTGGATCAATGCCGGGAAAAATTATTCAAAATATTTCTAAAGTTGGCGTAAAAAATCCTTTATTTCTTCTTGATGAAATTGATAAAATAGGAATGGATTTTAGAGGGGACCCGGCTTCTGCTTTATTAGAAGTATTAGATCCTGAACAAAATCATAATTTTTCTGATAATTATATTGAGGTTTCTTTTGATTTATCAGACATAATGTTTATTGCTACATCAAATTCCTTTAATATACCTTCAGCATTATTAGATAGAATGGAGGTAATTCGTATTTCAGGCTATACTGAAGATGAAAAAACAAATATTGCATATCAATATTTGTTACCAAAACAAATAAAAAATAATGGATTAAAAAAAAATGAAATCAGTATTTCAGAGTCAGTAATACGACATATTATTCGTTATTACACAAAAGAAGCCGGAGTTCGATCTCTTGAGCGTGAAATTTCTAAAATTTGCAGAAAAGTAGTAAAAAAAATATTATTGAAAAATAAAAATAAAAAAAGTAAAAAAATTATTATATCTTCTAAAAATATAAATAATTTTCTTGGTGTATGTCGTTTTGATGATAGAATTATTGAAAATAAAAATAGAATTGGGCAAGTAATTGGCTTAGCGTGGACTGATTTTGGGGGAGAAATCCTAACAATTGAGGCGGTAATTATTCCTGGAAAAGGTAAAGTAGTTAGAACTGGAACGTTAGGAGATGTAATGAAAGAATCAATTGAAGCAGCATGTACTGTAGTAAGAAGTAGAGCTGATAAACTTGGTATAAAACATGAATGTTTTGAAAAAAATGATATACATATTCATGTCCCAGAAGGAGCTACACCAAAAGATGGTCCTTCTGCTGGAATTGCTATGACAATAGTTCTTGTTTCAGCTTTTACTGGTATTCCTATTCATTCTAATATTGCTATGACCGGAGAAATAACTTTACGAGGAGAGGTTTTAAAAATTGGTGGGTTAAAAGAAAAATTATTAGCGGCACATCAAAATGGAATTAAAACTGTGCTTATTCCTGAGCAAAATTTTAAGGATTTAATAGAAATTCCAGATAATATTAAATATGATATTAATATTATTCCTATACGTTGGATTGATAAAGCCATAGAAATAGCATTAGAAAATAAATCAAAATAATTTATTTTTTTAAAAATTTTTAAAATATTAATTAATTTATTTTTTTAATTTTTTATTATTTTAAAAATAGAAAAAACGTTTATATAAAAAAATAATATTTATTTTTTTGTAAACTTAAAATAATTTTTTTTTAATTTTAAAAATAAATATCGTTTCTATTTAATTAAATTATATTATACTATCTTCAAGTAAATATTAAAGTAATTTTACTAAAGTATGATATATAATTAATTTTTAATATATTAATACCAGTTTTCAAAGAAATGTAATTTTTGTCGTAGTTAAATTTATTTATTATTTTATAAAATAAAATATAAAAATATTATATAAAAAGATAAATAATTAAAATTATTAAATTAATAAGAACAGTATTATAATAAAATTATATTTTTAAAAAAATATATTTTAAATAAAAATAGTTTTATGCATAGTTATTTATCTTGTATAATTTAAAAATCGTTAATATTAAGTTAAAAGAACAATTTAGTTCTAAAACTGATATAATTTTAAAACGATAATATGTAAAATAGCAAAATTAACTGAAATAGGAATTGCAATGGCAACTGGCGTCGTAAAATGGTTTAATGATTCTAAAGGTTTTGGTTTTATTACACCTGATGAAGGTGGTGAAGATTTATTCGCTCATTTTTCAGCTATTCAATCAAGTGGATTTAAATCTCTTCAAGAAAATCAACGTGTTTCTTTTGAAGTAACTACAGGACCTAAAGGAAAACAAGCTTCAAATATTCAAGCCATTTAATTAAATTTAAATAAAGTTTTAAAATCCTCAACTTAGGTTGAGGATTTTATTTTTTAATTTTATTTAAAAAAAATTCATTATTAATATTTAATTTTACAGTTTTTATATATTGTATTTAAATATTTAATTTTAATATTATTTAGTGTTAATTGTATAAAGTTTATTATCCTTACTGTATCAGAAATAAATATTAATTAATTTAATATTAGTTTTTTTATTTTGTTCGTTTATATTATTTCGTTATATCTTTTATTTATTTATTTATGCAAAAGTATTATTTCTCTATTCATACAAAAATTTAAGAATTTTATTATTTTACTATATTAATAATTTATAAATATCAATTTTTTTAAAAAATAATAATTATTATTTATATTTTGAATTTTTAATAGATTTTTGACATATATTAATATAATATATTTAAAGTCCTTTTGAGTTTTTAAGTTAATTAAAAATAAAATTGGATTTAATAAGTTTAAACAATTAGTAATAAAATAATTATAAAAATAAAATATTAAAACAATGAAGAAAAATCTAAATAATGAGATATTAAATTAATATTTAAATTATATAAATATGGTATTCTACCTAATGGGGTTACATTTAAATATTTAGTAAGTTCAATATAATTTTCATTTGCAAATAATGTATCTACTATTTGAGTATGATTCGCAACCCAACCAATAAGTTTTAATCCTCTAGAATTTATTGCTTCAAGACTTAATAAAGCATTATTTATACAGCCAATTTTTAAATCAATAACTAAAATTATCGGTAGTCCTAATTTTTCCGCTAAATCAGCACTATTTTCATTATCATGAAATGGTACGGAAAAACCACCAATTCCTTCTAATATGATAACATCAGTTAAATTAGATAAATAATTATAGCAATTAATAATATGAGAAGTATTAATTATACGGTTTTCTAAATTAGAAGATGTATATGGAGAAATTGGATATTTAAATAAATAAGGATTAATTAATTTAGTAAATTCATATAAACTATTACTATATTTATTTAATAAATTTACATCTTCATTAAACCATATTTTATTTTTATTATTTAAATATGCCCCGGATGCAATAGGTTTCATTCCTATACAAGATATACCGCGTTTTTTAAATTCAGACAATAATGCGCAACTAATTATAGTTTTTCCTATATTAGTATTAGTTCCGGTAATAAAATAATGTAAAAAATTTTTATTTATCATTTTTATTTTTTACTATTAAAAATTTTTATATTTTATTTATTTTTTCAAGATAACGTTGAGCATCTAATGCTGCCATACATCCAGATCCAGCGCTAGTAATTGCTTGTCTATAAATACAATCTTGTACATCTCCAGCGGCAAATACACCAGAAATATTAGTTGATGTATAACCTGTTTTTTTATTTAATTTTGTTTTAATATAACCATCATTCATTTCTAATTGTCCTTTAAAAATATCTGTATTAGGTTTATGTCCAATTGCTATAAATATTCCATCAATAGATAAATTATATATATATTTTTTATTAATTTCTTCTAAATTAATACCTGTTACAGTATTATTTCCTATTATTTTATGTACAATATGTTTTAATTTAATATCAATTTTTCCTTCATTAACTTTTTGCATTAAACGATCTATTAATATTTTTTCACAACGAAGTTTTTCGTTTCGGTGAATTAAAGTGACTTTTTTTGCAATATTTGATAAATATAGAGCTTCTTCAACAGCAGTATTTCCCCCGCCAATTACTGCGATATTTTTATTAAAATAAAAAAAACCATCACATGTCGCGCAAGTTGATATACCTTTACCTATAAAATTGGATTCTGATTTTAATCCTAAATACTTTGCTGATGCACCTGTAGCAATAATTAATGAATCGCAGGTATATTTATTATTATCGCCTATGAGTTGGATAGGTTTTTTTGATAAAAATGTTGTATGAATATGATCAAAAAAAATTTCCGTATTAAATTTTTCAGCATGTTTTAAAAAACGATCCATTAATTCTGGACCTCTTACACCATCAGGATCTCCGGGCCAATTTTCTATTTTATATGTGGTCATTAATTGACCGCCTTTTTCAATACCAGTGATTAATAATGGATTAAGATTTGCTCTTGCTGCATATATAGCGGCACTATATCCAGCTGGCCCTGATCCAAGAATTATAACTTTAGAATATTTAGAGGATAAATTAGAAAAAATCATAAAATTTTTAAAAATTAAAATAATACTTTATTATAAATAATGTTTTTATTTTATAAAAATAAGAATTTTTATAATTAAATTTTATACAGTATTAATCTAAATAAATGTATAACTAATTTTATATTATTATAATTTTATTATAAAACTTTTTATTATATTATTTTTTAATAATGCTATTATTTTTTTAAAAAAATAAAATTATTATAGTAGTATGTGATAATATAATCATATTTAATTTGTATTTTATTAAAAAATAAAATAACTTATTTCTTAAATAAATTTTTCATATAATAAATTGTTTTTTAAGTGTAAAATTTTATTTTTGGAGAAAATATGGAGAAATTATTAGTGATATAACATAATATGTTAAAAAATTTTAATTTTGTTGAATCTACAAAATATTTATTGATATTTATTGCAATAATTATTATTTTCTTATTAAATATATTTTTATTAAGAGTAGTTAAAAGAACTAATATTTTTTTACAAAAATTTTTATCTTTTTTTTATTTAAAAAAAAAAAAAATGTTTCATTAGAATTTCCTGATAAAACATTGCCTATTAGTAAAAAATCTATTAGTAAAAAATCTATTAGTAAAAAATCTATTAGTAAAAAATCTATTAATAAAACATTGCCTATTAATAAAAAATCTATTAGTAAAAAATCTATTAGTAAAAAATCTATTAATAAAACATTGCCTATTAATAAAAAATCTATTAGTAAAAAATCTATTAGTAAAAAATCTATTAATAAAACATTGCCTATTAATAAAAAATCTATTAGTAAAAAATCTATTAATAAAACATTGCCTATTAATAAAAAATCTATTAGTAAAAAATCTATTAATAAAACATTGTTTAAAATTAATTATACTTTACCATCATTAATTTTATTAGATAAAGTCTCAAAAAAGAAAGTTATATCTATTAAATCTTTAAAATTTATTGGTAATTTAATTGAAAAAAAATTATATGATTTTGGTATTAAAGTAAAAGTGGTAAGAATTCATTCAGGACCTGTTGTTACTTGTTATGAAATTGAATTAGCTGTTGGTATTAAAGGCAGTCAAATTATTAATTTATCAAATGATTTATCGCGATCATTATCATTGACTTCTCTTAGGGTAATTGAAATAATTTCTGGAACAAATCACATGGGTATTGAATTACCAAATCCTAAAAGAAAAATAGTACGTTTGATAGAAATATTTGATTCTGATATTTATAAAAATAGTACTTCTAAATTAACTATTGCTCTTGGAAAAAATATAATCGGAAATCCAGTAATACTAAATTTAGAAAAAATGTCTCATATATTAATTTCCGGAACAACTGGTTCTGGTAAATCAATTGCAATTAATGCTATAATTCTATCAATTTTATATAAATCATACCCAAGTGATGTAAAATTAATTTTAATTGATCCAAAAATGTTGGAATTATCAATTTATAAAGATATTCCGCATTTATTAACACCTGTTATTACGAATATGAACAAAGTAAGTCATATACTTAATTGGGTAATAAATGAAATGGAACAAAGATATCAAAAAATGTCAAAATTAGGTGTAAGAAATTTATTTGAATATAATAAAAAAATTTTTCTTAAAAAGAAAAAAAATAATGAATTGAATTCTACAGAATATTTAAATACTTTACCATCAATTGTTGTTATAATTGATGAATTAGCAGATTTAATGATGATAGATGGAAAGAACATAGAAAAATTAATTGTACGTATTTCACAGAAAGCAAGAGCCGCTGGTATTCACTTAATTTTAGCTACTCAAAGACCATCAGTAAATATAATAACAGGTTTAATTAAAGCTAATATTCCAACTCGTATTGCATTTAAGGTTAATAGTAAAATTGATTCTAGAACAATTTTAGATCAAATAGGAGCTGAAAAATTACTTGGAAAAGGGGATATGTTATATTTCTCTGATTCTATTTCATTGACTCGTGTACACGGTGCTTTTGTTTCTAATCAAGAAGTAAAAAAAGTAATTAAATACTTAAAAAAACAAGAAAAACCTAGTTATATAAAAAATTTATTATCGTAATTATTTTAATAATAAATTTATGAATTTAATCATGATATTATTAATTGGATTGATTTTAATTTTTCAATTTATATATTTTTTTTTAAATAAAAAAAATATTTCTAAAAAAATAAATGAAATATTGATTCAAATTATATATTTAAAAAATTACTCACAATTTAATCAAAAATCTATTTTAGAAAGGATTAAATATGAATTACATAATCAAATACAGGGTGGTTTTCAAAATATTTTAAAAGAATTATATGAAAATTCTTCTCAATTACAAAAAAAATTAATAGATCATATTAGCAATATAGCTACTTTACAAAGTAATTATATTAATAATTTTTCTAATCAATTAATTAAATTAAATGAAATTAATACTAAATACATAGATAAAATTCATATAAAAATCAAATCTAAAATTAAGGATTTTAAAAAAAATAATAGTTATCAAATAAAAGAAATATATAAAATAGTTAATAAAAAATTACATATAACTCTAGAAAAACATTTAGGAGAATCATTTAGTGTGGTATTAGATAGGTTAGAAAGGGTACATAAAGATCTTGAAAAAATGCAACAATTAGCGACTGGAGTTAGTGATTTAAAAAGAATATTAACAAATATTAAAAGCAGGGGTACTTGGGGTGAAATTCAATTAGAAGTATTATTAGAGCAAGTATTAACAAAAAAACAATATTCTAAAAATGTAGAAACAATACCAGGCACTGGAAAACGAGTTGAATTTGCTATTAAATTACCTGGATTAAAAGATAATAAACCTGTTTGGATTCCAATTGATTCTAAATTTCCTAAAGAACAATATGAACGTTTAATAGATTCTATAGAGCGATCTGATTCTAATGGAATTATTATAGCTGAAAAAGAATTAGAGCGTTCTATACGTTTATCAGCAAAAAATATTTCAAAAAAATATTTATCACCGCCATTAACAACAGATTTTGCTATTTTATTTTTACCAACAGAAGGACTATATTCCGAAGTAACTCGACGCCCTGGATTAATGGATGATTTACAAAGAATATTTCGTATAAATATAGCTGGTCCTTCTACTTTATTTGCGTTATTAAATAGTTTACAAATAGGTTTTCGTACATTAACTTTGGAAAAACATTCATCTGAAATATGGAAAATTTTAGAATTAATAAAAACTGAATTCAATAAATTTAGTGAAATTTTATCTACAACTAAAATAACTTTAGAAAAAGCAACAAAAAATATTGAACAAGTGGAAACTAGGAGCAGGCAAATGAAAAGAAAATTAAAATTAACTGAAAATTTACCTATAAAAAAATAAATAAAAAATCGATATTAGTTATTTAATTTTATAAAAATATAAAAAATTTTTATTAAGTATTTTAAGTCTTTAAGATTGAAATAAATATTATTTATAGTTAAATTTATTATTTCTAAAATTTGTATATAAATTACTATTTTAGTATACTGTATTATTTTCTATAAAAATTATGTTTTAAAAATAAATTTTAATTTATAATATTATTCAAAATGAACTCAACTCCATTAACAAGACATGGTGCGAATCTTTTAAAACAAGAATTGCATAACTTAAAAAAATATGAACGTCCATATGTTATTTCTCAAATTTCAGAAGCGCGTGCACACGGTGATTTATCTGAAAATGCTGAATATAATGCTGCTAAAGAACGTCAAAGTTTTATTGAGGGACGTATTACTGATATTGAAAATAAACTTAATAATGCAGTGATTATAGATCCGTTAAATTTAGATGCAGATGGTCGAGTTGTTTTTGCTTCAACTGTTTATTTAGAAAATTTAGAAACAAGTGAAAAAGTAACTTATCAAATAGTTGGTATAGATGAAGCTAATATTAAAGAATCAAAAATATCTATAACCTCTCCAATAGCACGAGCATTAATAGGGAAAACAAGTGGTGATATAATTTTTTTCAAATCTCCATCAGGGTTACAAGAATATAAAATTCTTAAAGTTATTTATATATAAAATTTCATAATAGGTATAATTTTAAAATATATTAATTTAAAAAATAAATTTTATAATTTATTTTAATTAAAGAATTTTATGATTTATTTTAATTAAAGATTTTAAATGATTTTTAGTTTATAATATATAATAATGAAAAATAAATTAATAATGAAAAATAAATTAGATAAAAAATGGCTACATAACTATGTTAATGATTTTTATGTAAAATTAGCAAAGAAAGAAGGATATAGAGCTCGTTCTGTATATAAATTACAAGAAATTGATGCTAAAGAAAGATTAATTAAACCTGGGCAAATTATTGTTGATTTAGGTAGTTCACCAGGAAGTTGGTCACAATATATAAGAAAAAAAATATCTTATAATAGTAAAAACATTAACGGTACCATTATTGCATTAGATGTATTAAAAATGAAACCAATTCCTAATGTGAATTTTATTTTAGGTGATATACGTAATAAATGTACAATAAATAATTTAAAAAAAATATTAAATGGTCGTAAATTAGATCTTATTTTATCTGATATAGCTCCTAATTTATCTGGTGTTTCTGTTGTTGATTCTGCTAATATTGAATATATTATTAATATAATTTTAGAATTTACTCAAGAATATATTAAACCATCTGGCTCTATATTATTAAAGTGTTTTTATGGAATTAATTATAAAGAAATATTTAATAAATTTTATTGTGTTTTTAAATCTATTTCTTTAAAAAAACCAAAAGCAAGCCATAAAAATTCATCTGAAATATTTTTATTAGGAAAAAAATTAAAAATAAAAAATTTAAATTAATTTTTAATAAATTTATAATTTAAATATAATTTGATTTTTATTATATTTAAAAGTGAATAAGTACCAAGGGAATGCTAGTGAAAAATATATTTTCAAAAGCCATTATATGGATTGTAATTTCATCAATGTTATTTTTTATATTTAAGCAATTTAATAATAGAGAAATAACTAAAAAAGTAGATCAAATTGCTTATTCAGATTTTATATTAGATATTAAATTTGGGCGTATAAAAGATGTAGTAATTGAAGATAGGAATATTTTTGCAACCACAAAAAACGGTAAAAAAATTAAAACTGTAACAACTTATTTGGATAGAGGATTAATAGGGGATCTTTTAGTTAATAATGTAAAATTTGATGTTAAACAAATAGAAAATAAATCTTCTTTTATTTCACAAGTATTTATTTCATGGTTTCCAATGTTATTGTTAATTGGTATTTGGGTGTTTTTTATGCGTCAAATACAAGGAGGGAATAAAGGTATTGCTTTTTCTTTTGGAAAATCAAAAGCACGTATGTTAAAAAAAAACTCTAACACAATTACTTTTTCTGATGTAGCTGGTTGTGATGAAGCTAAATCAGAGGTCTATGAAATAGTTGATTTTTTACGTGATCCAGATAAATTTCAAAAATTAGGAGGTAGAATTCCAAATGGAGTTTTAATGATTGGTCCACCAGGTACTGGTAAAACTTTATTAGCCCGTGCAATCGCTGGTGAGGCTAAAGTACCGTTTTTTACTATATCAGGTTCAGATTTTGTTGAAATGTTTGTTGGTGTTGGCGCATCTCGTGTACGAGATATGTTTAAAAATGCTAAAAAAAATGCGCCTTGTATTATTTTTATTGATGAAATTGATGCGGTAGGCCGTCATAGAGGAATTGGTATGGGAGGCGCAAGTGATGAGCGCGAACAAACATTAAATCAAATGTTAGTTGAAATGGATGGTTTTGAAGCTAATTCTGGGGTGATAGTTATTGCAGCAACTAATAGAGCAGATGTACTTGATAAAGCTTTATTAAGACCAGGACGTTTAGATAGGCAAGTTGTAGTTGGTTTACCTGATATTCGAGGACGCGAACAAATTTTATGTGTTCATATTAAAAAAGTACCTATAGCAAATGATGTTAAGATTAATATCTTAGCACGTGGTACACCCGGTTTTTCTGGTGCTGATTTAGCTAATTTAGTTAATGAAGCTGCTTTATTTGCTGCTCGTAATAATAAAAATTTAGTTGAAATGTCTGATTTTGAAAGCGCTAAAGATAAAATTATTATGGGACCAGAACGTAAATCTACTATAATACGAGAAGAAGAACGACGTAATACTGCGTATCATGAATCTGGTCATGCGATAGTAGCTAAGCTTTTACCAAAATCTGATCCAGTATATAAAGTCACTATTATGCCACGTGGATTTGCTTTAGGATTAACATGGCAATTACCAGAATATGATCGAGTTAATATGTATAAAGATAAAATTTTAGAAGATATTGCAATTTTATTTGGTGGACGAATTTCAGAAGAAATTTTTATGAAACAAATATCAACTGGCGCATGTAATGATTTTGAGCGTGCTACAAAATTAGCTCGTTTAATGGTAACTCGTTATGGAATGTCAAAAAATTTAGGTGCAATGGTATATGAGGATTCTGAAAATGATGCTTACTTTTGTAAGATGTCTTCTAAAAAAATTTCCGAAGCTACGCAACAAAAAGTTGATATTGAAATTCGTAATATTTTAGATACTCAATATAAATTATCGAAAAAATTGTTAGAAAATAATCGTGATAAAGTAGATTTAATGGCAAAAACATTATTAGAATTAGAAACAATTAATGCAGATCAAATTAATGATATTATGTTAGGAAATAGATCCTAAATTATTTAAATAACATCAATAAAAAATTTATTCAACATTTACGTATTCATAAAATATATGCTTTTAGAAGAAAAACAACGTATTATTAAATTATTTAATCTTGCATTAAAACCATTATTAATAAAAACTAATATAGTTCCAACTATAATTCTTGAGTATCCTCGTCATGCTTCGCATGGTGATATTTCTTGTAATATTTCTATGCAAATTTCAAAAAAATTACAAATAAATTCTTATAAATTAGCTAAAATAATAGCTAAAAATTTAATTCAACAAAAAAACTATATTAAACTTATACAATCTATAGAAATTATAAAACCGGGTTTTATTAATTTAAAAATTTCTTCTTCAATTAAACAAAAAATAATAAAATATATATTATCTTCTGGCATTAAATTTGGTCAAAGTAATATAGGTTCTAATAAAAAAATATTAATTGAATTTGTTTCAGCTAACCCAACTGGCCCTCTCCATATTGGACATGGACGACAATGTGCAATAGGCGATATATTATCGTCTTTATTTATATCTCAGGGATATAAAGTTACACGAGAATTTTATTATAATGATACTGGAGTTCAAATTACTAATTTAGCTCTTTCTGTTCAAGCACGAGCTAAAGCAATTTTTTTAGGAAAATCAACATGGCCTGATACTGCTTATAACGGAGAATATATTACTGATATTGCAAAATGTTTTCTTAAAAAGAAAAAAATTATATCTAAAGATAGATCTATAAATATAATAGCTAATGGAAAAATTAATGATTTAAAAGCTATTAGAGATTTTTCAGTAGCTTATTTACGTCGTGAACAAGATATAGATCTTAAGATATTTGGTGTAAAATTTGATAATTATTGTCTCGAATCATCTTTATATAAGACAGGTAAGGTTTCTTTAGTTACTAAATTATTAATTCAATCCGGAAAAACATATTATAAAGATGGTGCGTTATGGTTACGAACTACTGATTATGGAGATGACAAAGATAGAGTAGTTCGTAAATCAAATGGTGATTTTACATATTTTGTATCAGATATAGCTTATCATATTTTTAAATGGGAAAGGGGGTTTATTCAAGCAATTAATATACAAGGTGATGATCATCAAGGAACCATTACTCGCGTTAAAGCTGGTTTACAAGCTATAAATATAGGAATACCAAATGATTATCCAAATTATATATTACATAAAATGGTTACTGTTATAAAAAATGGTAAAGAAGTTAAAATTTCTAAACGCTCCGGTTCTTATATTACAATAAGAAATTTAATTAAATGGTTAAGTAAAACTGAATCAAAAAATGATTCTATTGAATTTAGAGAAGATTTAATACGTGGAAGAGATTTAATGCGTTTTTTTCTTATTTCTAGAAAATCTGATACTGATTTTATTTTTGATATTGATTTGGCATTAAAAAGATCAGATGAAAATCCTGTATATTATATACAATATGCACATGCTCGTATTTTTTCTTTATTAAATCAATGGGGTGGTGATAAAAAATCTTTAATTTCTATTAAAGATTTATCATCTTTAAATACTGAAAAAGAATTATCCTTACTAGTTAAACTTTCAAATTATCCAGAGGTATTAGTTAATTCTGTAAAAGATCTTTGCCCTCATTATGTTGCATTTTACTTACGCGATTTAGCAAAAGAATTACATGGTTATTATAATACAGAACGCATTCTTGTAAAAAATATAACTATTAAAATGGCGCGATTAGCATTAATTTATTCTATAGGTCAAGTATTAAATAATGGATTAAAATTAATAGGCATTTCTGCTCCAACTAAAATGTAATTCATAAATTATTTAAACAGAAATAAAATATTTAATATTTTTTATACAACCATTAATAAATTCTGTTGCAGATATTTTTTTTTTATTATTTTTTTGCAATTCAAGTAATTTTATAACATTTTTGCCACAAACTACTAATATACCATTATGAAAATTAACATTTAATATTGTTCCAGGTTTTTTAGTAGATTCTATAGATAAAGCATGTGCTTTCCATATTTTTAAAAATTTTTTTTTATTTTGATAACTAATATAATATGTTTTTGCGCCTGGAAATGGATTAAAAGCATTAATTTTTCTCATAATAGTTTTAGCTGATAAAGACCAATCTAATACTGCTTCATTTTTTTTTATTAAAGGCGCATAACTTTCTCCAATATTAGATTGAGGTTTAAAAAATAATTTAGTCATATCATATTCTATTTTTTTAATGGTATCAATGATTAATATTTTACTTAATTTTTCTAATTTATTTTGTAATGTCAAAGAAGTATCTTCTGGTAAAATTCTAATAGAATTTTGAGATATAATCGGTCCAGTATCAATTCCAGAATCCATTTTTATAATCGTAACTCCAGTGAATATATCTCCTGCTTCAATAGCTCTAGGAACTGGCGCTGGTCCTCTCCATCTAGGCAATAAAGAATAATGAATATTTATACAACCATAATATGGAATTTTTAATATGTTATATGGTAATATTAATCCATACCCCATTACAATCATAATATCAAATTCTATTTTATTTAATAACTTATGTGTTTCATTAGCTATTTTATGATATTTTCCATTCAATTTTAAAGAGATAGGTTGTATTATTTTTATAGAATGTTTTAAGGCATATTTTTTTACAGGTGAAAAATTTAGTTTCATACCTCTACCAGAATGAAGATCTGGTTTTGTAAGTATCAAAACAATATTATGTTCTGAATTATAAAGTGTATCCAATATAGCTGCAGCAGATATTGATGTTCCAGCAAAAATAATTTTCATTTTAAAAAAATAAAAAATAGTAAAAATAAAATATATTTTATTAATAAATTTGATATTAAAATTGAATTTTATTTCAATCTAGTAATAGTAATATATTTATGTTTTTATGTTAAATTTTAATGTCATGAGTTATATTATAACAATTATTTTTCTGTTTATTTATACTTTATGAGATAATTTTAATAAAATAAAAATAATTAAATATTCAAATTATTATAAAGAATAAAGGAAAATTTTTTGACTAAAAAAACAAATAAACGAATAGTCCTTGGTATACAATATGATGGTTCTTTATGGCAAGGTTGGCAAACACAATATCATGGTAAAACAATACAAAATATTGTTGAAGATGCTTTAAAGAAATTTCTATTAACACCAATAAAAATTACTTGTGCAAGTCGTACTGATTCCGGAGTTCATGCTTTAGAGCAAATAGTTCATTTTGATACAGTATTAAAACGTTCAAATATATCATGGATACGTGGAATTAATAATTTTTTGCCATATTCAATTGCAATAATATGGGTGTACGAAATTTCTAATTCATTTTTATTTTCTTTGGATGTTTTAAAAAATAATAAAAAAACAAAAAATATTTTTCATGCTCGTTTTAGCGCTATTTCTCGCAAATATTGTTATTTATTATATAATTATCCAATACGTTTACCATTATTTTATAAAAAATTTGGATGGGTACATTCTCCATTAAATTTACAGCGTATGCGTATTGCCGCAAATTATCTTATTGGAACTCATAATTTTACAACTTTTAGATCATCAGCATGTCAAGCAAAATCTCCTATTTGCAATATATATAAATTTAATATTGAAAAACATGGCAATTTTTTTATATTAAATATATGTGCAAATTCATTTTTGCAACATATGGTACGAAACATTATTGGATCATTAATTATGGTAGGTAATTTAAAAAAAGAACCAGAATGGATATTGGAATTATTAAAGAATAACAATCGAAATAAAGCTGGACCAACTTTTATGGCAGATGGTTTATATTTAGTTAAAATTAAATATTCTTCTAAATGGAAACTACCCCAGCAATCAATTTTTAAAAAATGGTTTAAAAATATTTCAAAAAATTTTTTTTAAAAATTAATTACAAAATAATGATATTATTTTAATTTTCTTTTTTATAAAAAAGATTTATTTATGAATTGGCTTAAAAATTATTCATTTCCTAATTTACAAAAAAATAATGCTTTTGTTAAAAAATCGATTCCAAAAGGATTGTGGATTAAATGTTTATCTTGTAAAACTATATTGTATAAAAATGATTTAAAGTTTAATCAGCAAGTTTGTACAAAATGTGATTATCATATGCAGATTAAAGCTAGAGATAGATTAAATAATTTTCTTGATAAAAATAATTTTCATGAAATTGGAGAAAATATATTACCAGTAGATACTTTAAATTTTAAAGATAATATAAAATATTCTGAACGTTTGAAGTTAGCAAAAAAAAATACAAATGAAACTGATGCCTTAATTGTTATAAAAGGTTCTATCATGAATTTACCATTAGTAGTGGCTGTATTTGAGTTTGAATTCATGGGTGGATCAATGGGATCAGTTGTTGGTGAACGATTTATTCAAGGAGCACAAATTTCTTTAGAACAAAAAATTCCGTTTGTTTGTATCACTGCTACTGGAGGAGCTCGTATGCAAGAAGGTTTATTATCATTAATGCAAATGGCAAAAACTACAGCAATTTTAACTAAATTATCTAAAAAAAAAATTCCCTTTATTAGTGTTTTAACAAACCCAACTATGGGGGGGGTTTCTGCATCTTTTGCTTTTATGGGGGATATAGTAATTGCTGAACCAGGAGCATTAATTGGTTTTGCTGGTCCAAGAGTAATTAAAAATACTGTAAAAGAAAAATTACCTGATGGATTTCAAAGTTCTGAATTTTTATTAAAAAAAGGGGCTTTAGATATGATTATTGATCGTCGTAAACTACGTTTTAAGATTGCAAATTTATTAGCTTTATTACAAAAGAAATCAATATAATTTTTTATTAAATTAAATGTAATGTTTACCTTAAAATATTTATATAAATTTATTTATAAAATCGTAAAAATAATAATTTTTTTTATTTTAAAAAGTATTAAATTTTTTATAAAATATTCTAAATAGATCAAATTACAAATCTATATTACAGAACTAGTTATGTTATATATAAAAAATAAATATAATTTATTTTACTAATGAAACATAATTTTTATCATGTAATAACTTTTGTAATCTTTCTGTTCTTATAATTTTAAAATTATAAAGAATTACATATATTAAAATGAATTTTATTAAATAAATATCAAAACAATTGTTGTAGAAATAATTTCAGTAATAAAAGTATTGAATTTATGATAAAAAGTATAATAATCAACTTAGTTTTACATAAAATATTAAAATAATATAATAATTATTGAATAAATATATTATTTATAATCAGTATTATATCAATTAAATGTATTTTAAAAATATATATTTATAAAAATTTATTTTTATTAAAATACTAAATTAATTTTTAATTTTAGTTTTAATTTTTATCAATTTAAATTATTTTTATTAATGTAAAAATATTTTTTATATTCTATGTAACATATAATAAATTAAGGAACATAAATGAGACGAGTTTTTATATTTTTATTAACAAATATTGCTATAATCTTAGTGTTAAATATTATGCTATCATTATTGGGTATTAATTATTTTTTTTATAAAATTGGATTAAATATAAAAATATTAACAATTTCTTCAATAATTTTTGGTTTTACTGGATCCATAATATCTTTATTATTAAGTAAGAAAATAGCTAAATGGTCTATGAATTTAATGGTCATTAAAAATCCATCTAATTTTACTGAAGATTGGTTATTAAAAACAGTAAATAAAATTTCTAAAAATGCTAATATTTCTACACCAGAGGTTGCAATATATAACGGCGAAATAAATGCGTTTGCTACAGGTGCTTTTAAAAATTCTTCTTTAATAGCAATTTCTGCTAATTTATTAGAAAGTATGACAAAATTAGAAATAAAAGCAATTATTGCTCATGAAATTTCTCATATTTCTAATGGAGATATGGTGACTATGCTATTAATACAAGGAGTTATAAATACATTTATTATACTAATTTCACGAATATTTAGTTATATTCTAGATTGTTTCTTATTAAATTCATATGATGATTCAAATTATAATTCTAATTATAATCATAAAATATATGGTTTAATAACAACTATATTACAAATATTTTTAGGTTTTGGAGCATCTATTGTTGTAGCGTGGTTTTCACGTAATAGAGAATTTCGAGCTGATCATGGGTCAGCTAAATTATTAGGAACACCTGATCCAATGATAAGCGCCTTACGTCATTTGTCTAATATATCTATAGTTAATGATTTACCAAAATCAATAGCTATTCTAGGTATTAATAATAACTTTAAAAAAAAGAGTTTTTTAAAATTATTTGCTACTCATCCATCTTTTGAAAAAAGAATTGCTATTTTAAGTAATTTATATAAATCTTAGTTAAGTAATTTGTAATAAATTTACATTTATTTTTTAAAATTACTCTTGAATTAATTATCAATTAATTTATATACTATATGGATAATGTAATTTAAAGGCTTACTGAAACTATCGCTTTATTTTATAAGGAGATCTAAAATGACTGTAAGTGCTTTCGCTCCATTTTATCGTTCTACTATTGGATTTGATCGTCTAGCACAAATTTTTGATAATGTTAGAACTGAAGCTCAACAAAGTTATCCGCCATACAATATAGAATTAGTTGATGAAAATAAATATCGTATAACTATGGCTATAGCTGGTTTTAATCGATCTGATTTAGAAATAGAAACAGAACGCGATACATTAAGAATAACTGGTCGAAAACAAGCCGATACACAACAAAGAAATTTCTTGCATCGTGGTATAGCTACTCGTAATTTTGAGCACCGTTTTCAATTAGCTGATCATGTTCATGTTGTAGCTGCATTTTTTGATCAAGGTATTTTAAATATAGATCTAATTAGAGAAGTTCCAGAAGCACTAAAACCTAGAAAAATATATATTAATACAACTAAAAATACAGATCGAATAGAGTAAAACTAAATACATCTAGTCTTTTAAGACTAGATGTATAAAAAAAATACATTTAAAATAATGAATTTTTATTTTAAATATTAAAATCTAAATTAAAATCTTAAAAATTTTTAAAAAACTATAAAAATAAAATGAATATATTTTTTAAAATTCTTATTTTTTTTCAAATAATTTCCGCTTTTACAATTATTAATTTAATTATATTTCAATATAAAAAAAATATATGTTTTAATAGAGTAACAACTACTAATCCTAGTGTTTCTAATAGTTTCTTTGGATCTATTGGTTCTTTTAATTTTATATTTAAATTAATTTTTATATTTTCTGCATTATTTTTTTTATCAACAATGTGTTTAACATATCTTAGTAAACAAAAAATAAATAATAATACAATAAATCATTTTTATAAACAGTTAAATTCTTCTAAAATATCATCTACTTACTCAGATAATCATAATATAAAGATAAAAAATAATAAAAAATAAAATATTTGTATTATAATTAATTGTATTATAATTAATTTTAAAATTATTACTGCCGACGTGGTGAAATGGTAGACACGCTATCTTGAGGGGGTAGTAGCTATTAAAGCTGTATGAGTTCAAATCTCATCGTCGGCACCAAATAAAATATTAACATAACTTTTAATCATAAAATTATAAATCGTGAATTTAAAAAATTTTTTTCCTATTTTTTTGTTTATTGTTATTGGTATAATTATTGGTATTTTACCTCAAATAATGGGGCGTATTTTAGGTCCATATAAACCTAATCCACAAAAAAATTCTCCATATGAATGTGGTTTTAAGGAATTTGGTGGTATACCAATAAAATTTGATGTGCGTTATTATCTTATAGCAATTTTTTTTATTTTATTTGATCTAGAGACTATTTTTTTTTTTCCATGGGGGGTAGTTATGCGTGATCTTAATGCCTATGGTTTTATGTCTATGATAATATTTATTATTGAATTTATAATTAGTTTTTTATATATTTGGAAAAAAGGTGCTTTAGACTGGGAATAAATTATGTCAATTAAAAATGTATTTAAACATGGATTTATAACTCTTACCTTAGATAAATTAATTAATTGGACTCGTACTAGCTCAATGTGGCCAATGACTTTTGGACTTGCTTGTTGTGCTATTGAAATGATGCATGCTGGCGCCTCACGATATGATTTAGATCGCTTTGGTATTATGTTTCGTCCATCTCCACGCCAATCAGATGTAATGATTGTAGCTGGAACATTATGTAATAAAATGGCGCCAGCTTTACGAAAAGTTTATGATCAAATGACTGAACCAAAATGGGTAATTTCCATGGGTTCTTGTGCAAATGGTGGCGGTTATTATCATTACTCTTATTCTGTGGTAAGAGGTTGTGATCGAATTGTTCCGGTAGATGTATATATTCCAGGATGCCCCCCAACTGCAGAAGCCTTGTTATATGGTATTATTCAATTGCAAAATAAAATTAAACGGACTAATATTATTAATCGTTAAATAAACCATGATTACAAAATTAAAAAAATTAGAATTCACATTAAAAGATATACTAGGTAAATATTTACAAAAATTAATTATAAGTTTAAATGAAATTACAATTATAATTAATGCTATAGATTATTATTCTACAATGAAAATATTACGAGATCATGTTAATTTTAGATTTGAACAATTAATTGATTTATGTGGTATTGATTATTCTATATATAATAAAAATATTAATTCTGATAATTCTAATAAAAATCTACGATTTGCAATAGTATTACATTTATTATCATTAAATTATAATTGGAGATTACGTGTTCGAGTGTTTGCCGAAAATAATGAATTACCAAGATTACATTCAATAACTTCATTATGGTCTTCTGCAAATTGGTATGAGCGTGAAGCATTTGATTTATTTGGAATTTTTTTTGATGGACATGATGATTTGCGTCGTTTGTTAACGGATTATGGTTTTGTAGGACACCCTTTTCGAAAAGATTTTCCAGTTATAGGTTATGTTGAAATGAAATATAATACACAAGAATCTCGAATAATTTATCAACCTGTCACAATTGAATCGCGTGAAAATTATCCGCGTATAACAAAAAATAGAAAAAATAAAAAATATAATATAGATTAAATATTAAAAATAAATTTAAAAATAATGTTAGAAATTAAAAGTTATAAATTAAATTTTGGTCCACAACATCCTGCTGCACATGGTGTATTACGATTAATATTAGAGCTTGAAGGAGAGGTAGTAAGAAAAGCGGATCCTCATATTGGTTTATTGCATCGTGCAACTGAAAAATTAGCCGAACAAAGAACTTATTTACAATCATTACCATATATGGATCGTCTTGATTATGTTTCTATGATGTGTAATGAGCATGCATATGTTATGGCTATTGAAAAATTACTAAATATTAAAATACCAATACGTGCTCAATATATTAGAGTAATGTTTGATGAAATTACAAGATTATTAAATCATTTAATGTGGATTGGTTCGCATAGTTTAGATATTGGAGCTATGGGAGTTTTATTATATGCTTTTCGCGAAAGAGAAGATTTACTGGATTGCTATGAAGCGGTTTCTGGAGCTAGAATGCATGCTGCCTATTATAGGCCTGGTGGAGTATATCGTGATCTACCAGAAATAATGCCTCAATATAAATCATCAATTATTCGAAATAATAAAGCAACTAAAATTCTTAATGAAAATAGACAGGGTTCTTTATTGGATTTTATAGAAGATTTTACGAATCGTTTTCCTAAAAATATTGATGAATATGAAACATTATTAACAGATAATCGTATTTGGAAACAACGTTTAGTTGGAATTGGAGTAGTTTCTCCAGAGCGGGCATTATCAATGGGATTTACCGGTCCTATGTTACGTGGATCTGGGGTTAAGTGGGATTTGCGTAAAAAACAACCTTATGAAATTTATAATTTACTTAATTTTGATATTCCTATTGGAAAAAATGGTGATTCATATGATCGTTATTTAGTAAGAATAGAAGAAATGCGTCAGTCCAATAAAATTATTAAACAATGTATTAAATGGTTAAGAAGTAATAAAGGCCCAGTAATTTCAAATAATAATAAAATTACTTCTCCTGCTCGCATTAATATGAAATCGAATATGGAAGATCTTATTCATCATTTTAAATTATTTACAGAGGGTTTTTATGTTCCTTTAGGTGAGATATATTCTTGTGTTGAACATCCAAAAGGTGAATTTGGTATTTATTTAGTATCAGATGGAGCGAATAAACCATATCGGATTAAAATTCGATCTCCTGGTTTTGCGCATTTACAAAGTTTAAGTGAAATGATATCTGGACATATGATTTCTGACGTTGTAACTATTATTGGTACACAGGATATTGTGTTTGGAGAGATTGATCGTTAAAAATTAATTTATTTATCTTTATATAAAATTCTATAAATTAAAATGTTATTAAGCGAAGAAGCATATAAAAAAATTGATGAAGAAGTAAAAAAATACCCTATTAATAAACAAAAATCCGCGGTTATAGCGGCACTGGCTATAGCTCAAGAGGAAAAAAAATGGTTATCTCCTGAAATACAAAAAGATATTGCAAATTACTTAAATATACCTCCAATTGCTGTATATGAGATAGCTACTTTTTATAGTATGTTCCACACTAACCCGGTTGGTAAATATACGATTACAATATGCACAAATTTGCCTTGTATTTTAGCGGGTAGTTTAAAATCTATGAAATATTTAATTCAAAAATTAAATATTAATTTTCCAAAACAAATTACTACAAATGATTATTTTTTTACATTAATTGAATCTGAATGTATGGGGGCATGTGGTGACGCTCCAGTAATTTTAATAAATAATAAACGAATGTGTAGCTATATGTCTATAAAAAAAATAGATATTCTTTTAAAAGAACTAAAAAGTTTATAAAGGAAATTAAGATGACCAGTTTACATAATCGCCATATTAATCCTTTAATATTAGCTAATCTTAATGGTAAAAATTGGGGTTTAACGGATTATATTAAACGAGGAGGTTATAAATCTATAAAATATATTTTAGAAAAAAAAATTACACCAGAGCAAATAATTTCTGAGTTAAAAGTTTCTTCTTTACGCGGAAGAGGAGGAGCTGGTTTTCCTACTGGATTAAAATGGAGTTTTATACCACGTGAAATTTCTGGGCAAAAATATCTTATTTGTAATAGTGATGAAGGTGAACCAGGTACATTTAAAGACAGAGATATTTTACGTTATAATCCTCATGCCTTAATCGAAGGAATGATTATTGGTGGTTATGCAATGGGTATTACAATTGGTTACAATTATATTCATGGAGAAATTTGGGAAGAATATATTCGATTTCAAGAAGCATTAAAAGAAGCATACACTTTTGGTGTATTAGGAAATAATATTTTAAATACTAATTTTAGTTTTCAAATATATGCACACCATAGTTATGGTGCATATATTTGTGGAGAAGAAACAGCATTATTAGAATCTTTAGAGGGAAAAAAAGGAACACCACGTTTTAAACCACCATTTCCTGCTAATTTTGGTTTGTATGGTAAACCAACTATTATTAATAATACTGAAACATTAGCTTCTATTCCATTTATTTTTTTAATTGGTGCTAAGCAATATTCTAAAATTGGTAAACCTAATAATGGCGGAACTAAAATTTTTTCTGTTTCTGGTGATATTAATTATCCAGGTAATTATGAGATACCATTAGGAACTCCTTTTTCTCGTTTACTTAAATTATCAGGAGGTATGCGAAATGGAAAAAAAATTAAAGCCGTTATTCCGGGAGGATCATCATCACCAGTTATTCTAGGTGATGTTATGATGAAAATAGATATGGATTATGATTCAATTTCACAAGCTGGGTCAATGTTAGGATCCGGGGGTGTAATTGTTATAAATGAAACGCGATGTATAGTTAAATCTTTATTACGTTTATCTCGTTTTTATTATTTAGAATCATGTGGGCAATGTACACCATGTCGAGAAGGAGTCGGGTGGATGTATCGTATCATTAATCGTATTGAGAATGGAAATGGAAATTTAGAAGATTTAAATTTATTAAATTCTATAGCAGATAATATTCAAGGACATACTATTTGTGCATTAGGTGATGCCGCCTCAATGCCAGTACGTTCTTTTATTAAAAATTATTATGAAGAATTTAAATATCATATTACCAATAAATGTTGTTTAGTATCAGATAATTTATAATATTGTCAATATTATTTATTAATTTAGTTTAATTTAAACTTTAAATTTTAAAAATCAAATGATGATTGAAATTGAAATAAATGGAAAAAAAATAAATATTACTAAAAAAAGTATGATATTAGAGGTTGCAAATAAATTTGGTATTTATATTCCACATTTTTGTTATCATAAAAAATTAACTATTGCAGCAAACTGTAGAATGTGTTTAGTGGAAATAGAGGGAATAAATAAGTTATTACCAGCTTGTGCAACTCAGGTTTCATCTGGAATGAAAATTCATACAATTAGTGATAAAATAATAAAAGCACAACAAAATGTCATGGAATTTTTGCTTATAAATCATCCATTGGATTGTCCAATTTGTGATAAAGCGGGGGAATGTAAATTACAAGATTTTTCTGTTGAATACGGTAAATCTATTTCACGTTATAAAGAGGAAAAACGTTTAATATCCCCAAAAAATGTAGGATCACTAATTTCAATGAAAGAAATGAATCGCTGTATTTATTGTAGTCGCTGTATTCGTTTTGGACAGGAAATTGCTGGTTTAATGGAATTAGGAGTGATAGGACGAGGGGAATATTCTGAAGTTACTACTTTTATTGGGGAATCTATTAATTCTGAATTATCTGGAAATATGATTGATTTATGTCCTGTTGGTGCATTAACATCAAAACCATTTCGATATAAAATAAGAACCTGGGAATTATTAAATTATAAATCTATTAGTCCGCATGATAGTTTAGGATCTAATTTAAATATACATGTAAAAAAAAATAAAATAATGAGAGTACTACCATTAGAAAATGAAGAATTAAATGAATGCTGGATTTCTGATAAAGACCGATTTTCTTATGAGGGACTTATTTCCTCTGATCGTTTAATAAAACCAATGATTAAAAGAAATAATAAATGGATCGAAACAAGTTGGTCATCTGCGCTAGAATATATTGCGAAAAATTTACGAAATATTATAACAAAATATGGAACTGATTCTATTGCTGCACTTACAACATCTATATCAACACTTGAGGAATTAATATTATTACAAAAGATAATACGAGGATTGGGTTCTGAAAATATTGATTTTCGTTTACGACAATTGGATTTTTCTTTAGATAATACAATTATACCATGGTTAGGTATGTCAATTTCAGAATTATCTCAATTAAATCATGTTTTAATTATAGGATCTTTCTTAAGAAAAGATCATCCATTATTTGCCGCAAGATTACGTTATGCCGCTAAAAATGGGGCTTGTATTAATTTATTGCATGCTACTGATGATGACTTATTAATACCAATAACTAATAAAATTATTATAGCGCCATCTAAATGGTTAGAAACCTTAAATCAAATAATTGTTTCTATTGCTATAAAAAAATCAATTGATATTCCAAATCATTTAATTGAAATTAAAGTTTCGAAAATTTCCGAATTAATTGCCGATGATTTATTATCTAATGGATTAAAATCAGTATTACTTGGAAATACACTTTCTCAACATCCAAATTCTTCTCAATTACATATTGCGGCTCAATGGATTGCTACACAAACTAATTCTAAATTTGGCTATTTTTTGGAAGGAGCTAATACTGTAGGCGGATATATAGCTAATGCTTTTCCAAATAAATATGGTATCAATGCTCATCAATTATTATATTCACCTAGAAAATCTTATTTATTACTTAATTCTGAATTACAACTTGATTGCGCTAATCCTCAAACAGCATTAAATTCTTTAAAACAAGCAGAGTTAGTAATAATTATGTCTCCATATAAACATAACTTAGACTATGCCCATGTATTATTGCCAATCGCTCCATTTACAGAAAATTCTGGAACCTTTATTAACGCAGAAGGTCGCATACAAAATTTTTCAAACGTAATAAAACCATTAGGTCAAACACGACCCGCATGGGAAGTATTAAAAATATTAGGTAATTTATTAAAATTATCAAATTTTGATTATAGTAGTTCAAAAGAAATTTACAAAGATTTTATTAAAAACATTAATAATGTAAAAAATCGTTTAAATAATATTGTTCCTAATGAAATTATAAATACTTTAATTAATAAATATAACTATACTTTATCAAAAAATTATACTTCATCGACATTATTAAATAATCTTGAACGTGTTTCTGATATACCAATTTATTTTACTGATTCTATTGTAAGAAGAGCATTATCTTTACAAAAAACTAATGATGCAAATATGCCATTAGCTTGGTTATCAAAAATGATATCAAAAAAATTAAAAATAATTAAAAATGATCGAGTTAAAATTAAACAAGATCAATACAGTATCGAATTAAATGTCGCAATTGATAATAAATTACCAGATAATGTAATACGTATATCAGCTGGTCATAATAGTACTATTGCCTTAAATAAAATGTTTGGAAAAATTACATTGGAGAAAATATGATTTTTAATCAATATTTATTAGACTTTTTTCAAATTTTTTTCAAAATAATTTTAACTGTATTAATATTATTATTATCCGTGGCATATTTAACTTATTTGGAGAGAAAATTAATTGGATGGATGCATGCTCGAATTGGGCCTAATCGTGTTGGTTTTTTGGGTTTATTACAACCAATTGCTGATACATTAAAGTTACTTTTAAAAGAAATTACAGTACCTAAAAAAGCTAATAAATTTTTATTTTTTTTAGCTCCAATTATAAGTATAATGCCAGCAATAGCTGTTTGGTCTATTATTCCATTTAGTCCAGAATATGTGTTTTCTAATATAAATTCTGGATTATTATTTATTATGACTATTACTTCAATAGAAATTTATGGTGTAATTATTGCTGGATGGTCTTCAAATTCAAAATATGCATTTCTTGGATCTATGCGAGCATCAGCTCAAATGATATCATATGAGATAGTAATGGGATTTTGTTTAGTTATTATTCTTATGGTAACTGGAAGTTTAAATTTAACAAAAATAGTTATTAATCAAAATAATGGTTATTTTTCTAATATAGGTTTAAGTTTTTTATCATGGAATTGGTTATCATTATTTCCAATTTTTATAATTTATATTATATCTTGTATTGCAGAAACAAATCGTCATCCATTTGATATAGTAGAGGGTGAATCAGAAATAGTTGCTGGGTATATGATTGAGTATTCAGGAATGTCTTTTGCTATTTTTTTCTTAGCTGAATATGCTAATATGATTTTATCTGGAATATTAATATCATTATTATTTTTAGGTGGATGGATAGCACCATTAAAAATATTAAATTTTATTCCATTTTGGATTTGGTTAGGAATTAAAACATTTTTTATTTTATTTATATTTATTTGGATTAGAGCATCATTTCCTCGTTATCGTTATGATCAAATTATGCGTTTAGGTTGGAAAATATTTATACCAATAATTTTATTTTTTTTAATTATTTATGCGTTTTGGATTAAAAGTCCTTTAAATATTTGGAAATAAAATTTTTATAAACAAATTGATTAATTTTTATAAATTGTATAAATGAAATGAAAAAAATTAAAAATTTTTTAAAAAGTATAATGTTAATTGAATTAATTAAAGGATTGATATTAACTGGACGTTACTTATTTTCAAAAAAAATTACGATTCAATATCCAGAAGAAAAAACACCCCAATCGCCACGTTTTCGTGGATTACATGCATTACGTCGTTATCCGAATGGAGAGGAACGTTGTATTGCTTGTAAATTATGTGAAACAATTTGTCCTTCTATGGCTATTACAATTGAATCTGAAGAACGATTTGATGGATCAAGGCGAACTAAACGTTATGACATTGATTTAACTAAATGCATTTTTTGTGGATTATGTGAAGAATCTTGTCCAGTTGATTCAATTGTTGAAACACATATTATAGAATATTATGGGGAAAAACGTAATGACTTATATTACACAAAAGAAATGTTATTAAAAATCGGTGATAAATATGAAAAAGAAATTTCAAAAACAAAAACTCTAGATTCATTATATCGTTAATTAAACTAAAAATAAAAAATTATGGAATTTCAAAGTATTTTATTTTACATATTAAGTATAATAACAATAATATCTTCACTATGTATTGGAATTGTTAAAAATACAGTGCATTCTGCATTATTTTTAATTCTTTCTTTTTTTTCTTCTGCTGGTTTATGGGCTCTCTTAAATGCTGAATTTTTATCTCTTATATTAATACTAATTTATGTTGGCGCTATCATGATATTATTTTTATTTATAATCATGATGTTAGATTTAAATATTCATAAAAATAGTAAAAATTTATTAAACTTTTTAATATTAACAGTAATATTAGGTTTTTTAATGGCATTTAAAATGATAAAAATATTACTTAATGGATTTTTAATTAATAATTTTTATAAAAAAAAAATATTAATAATTTCAAATTCTATTGGTTCTGTAAAAGAACTTGGTCTCTTAATTTATAGTAAATATATATATATATTTGAAGTTGCCTCTGTAATTTTGCTAGCAACAACAATTTCTGTTACTATACTTACATTACGTTCTCGAAAGGATAGAAAATACTACTCTTCTTCAGACGCAATTAAAGTTCAGTCTAGCGATCGAGTTCGTGTTATCAAAATGAAATCTGAAAAGTAATTATATAAAGGTAATATATGATTTTTTCTCTTATGCATTATTTTGTTTTAAGCGCTATATTATTTACAATCTCTATTATTGGTATTCTTATGAATCGCGAAAATGTTATAATTTTTTTAATGGAAATAGAGATAATGTTATTAGCTATTAATACAAATTTAATTGCTTTTTCATGTTATCATAACAATTCAGATGGAATGATTTTTGTATTTTTTATTCTGACTATGGCTGCAGCAGAATCAGCAATAGGTTTTGCTATTTTAATAACACTTTTTCGTCATTTTAAAACTATTAATATAAATTTTTTTAAAAATCTTAAAGATTAATTTTAATAATATATAATAGGAATGTTAATGATTAAACCACTTAATCCAATTTTTTTTCTATCTCCTCTTATAGTTACATTAGTTGGGTCTATAATTACTGGTTTATTTGGCACAAAGTTTTTTAATAATCTTATTGGGCGTAAAACATCTCATTCAATAACAATATTTAGTATATTAATAGCTTTTTTGTGTTCAATTATTACTTTTAATAAATTAATAATTAATAATTTTATTTATAATTACAATTTATATACTTTATTAACTTTTTATAATATAAAATTAGAAATTGGTTTTTTAATAGATTATCTTACAGTGCTAATGATGTGTATAATAACCTTTATATCATTAATAGTTCATATATATTCTACTTATTATATGAAAAAAGATTCTGGTTATAATCGTTTTTTTTCATATATTTCTTTTTTTACATTTTCTATGCTTTTACTGGTAATGAGTAATAATCTTTTTCAATTGTTTTTGGGGTGGGAAATAGTTGGAATGGCATCATATTTACTAATTGGTTTTTGGTATGATAAACCATTAGCAATTACTGCAAATTTAAAAGCTTTTTTAATTAATAGAATAGGTGATATTGGATTAATTCTTGGAATCTGTCTTTTGTTTAATTATATTGGTAGCATGAATTATATCAAAATATTTTCGTGTAGTATAAATATAGCATATTTAAATTTACCTAACACGAATTGCATGTTAATTACCATAATTTGTATTTGTTTATTTATAGGAGCTATGGCTAAATCAGCTCAATTTCCATTGCATACTTGGTTACCAGATTCTATGGAAGGACCAACTCCAGCATCTGCATTAATTCACGCGGCAACTATGGTAACTGCAGGTATTTTTATGATAACAAGAATGTCTCCTTTATTTGAGTTATCAAATACTGCATTATCAATAATTTTATTTATTGGAGCGATTACTGCTTTTTTTATGGGTTTATTAGGTATTATTCAAAATGACATTAAACGTATTATTGCGTATTCTACTTTATCTCAATTAGGCTATATGACAGTTGGATTAGGAGTATCAGCATATACAGTTAGTATATTTCACTTAATGACACATGCATTTTTTAAAGCTTTATTATTTTTATCGGCCGGTTCTATTATTATAAATATGAAGCATAATCAAGATATTCGCAATATGGGGGGGCTTTATAAATATATGCCAATTACTTGTATTACATCACTAATTGGTTTACTATCACTAGTTGGGGCTCCATTTTTTTCCGGTTTTTATTCAAAAGACAGTATTATTAATGCTACTTATTTTAGTCAAATAACTGGATCCAAATTTGCTTATTTTTTGCTATTAATTAGTGTATTTATTACTTCTTTTTATTCCTTTAGAATGTATTTTTTAATATTTTTTGGTAAAGAAAATTTTAAAAATATAAAAAATTTTCCTATAGATAAAAAACCTAATGAATCGTCATTTTCAATACTTTTTTCATTAATTATATTATCAATACCATCTATATTAATAGGTTTTTTTTCTATAAAAAATTTTTTGTTTCAATCTTTTTTTAAAAATATTATTATTATTAATCAAGCGCATTATTCATTAGAAAAATTGCGAAATGAATATCAATCTCCATTAAAAATGGTTTTTCAATCTATAAATAGTCCAATATTATGGTTATCAATTTTTGGTTTTATATGCGCATACTATTTATATATAGTAAATCCAAAAGTACGTATTATTATAAAAAGATATTTTTGCTGGTTTTATATATTAATGAAGAATCAATATTATATTAACAAAATCAATGAATTAATATTTATTAAATATACATATTTATTTGGAAATTTTTTATGGAATTTTATTGATAAATTTTTAATTGATGAATTAATTATTAATAATATTGCAAAAATTATTATTAAAACTTCTAAATATATTAAGTTTTTTCAATCTGGTTATCTTTATCATTATATATTTACAGTAATTATTACTTTTTTAGGTTTTCTTATATATTTTATACCATTTTCAATTAATAAATAATTAAATTATTTAATAATGTTATTATCAACTTTTCCAATTCTTAGTATTTCTATTTGGACTCCAATTATATGCGGTTTATTAATTTTAACAATTTTTCGTAATAAAAATTTAAAATTAATACGTATTGTATCATTAATTTCTGCATTATTTAATTTTTTTATAACTCTTTCTTTATTTAAATATTTTAATATTCAATTTCATGGAATTCAATTTATAGAAAAAAAAATATGGATTGATTATTTTAATATTTATTATTTTCTTGGTATTGATGGTTTATCATTGTGGTTTATACCTTTAACTGCGTTTATTACACTAATAATTATATTAATTAGCTTAGATATTAAAAAAAAATTAGCAGAATACATGAGTGCTTTTCTTATTTTATCTGGGTTAATAATTGGTGCATTTTGCGCATTAGATGGAATGTTGTTTTATATATTTTTTGAAGCAACACTTATTCCAATATTTATTATTATTGGTACTTGGGGTGGTAGTAATCGTTCATATGCTGCAATTAAATTTTTTTTATATACATTGATGGGTTCACTTTTAATGTTAATATCAATGATATATTTATATTATATTTCAAATAAATCATTTAATATTTTAAGTTGGCATCAATTATCTATTACTAAAATTGAACAAATTTGGTTATTTATTACTTTTTTTATTGCATTCGCTATTAAAATACCAATATGGCCAATGCATACATGGTTACCAGATGCTCACGTTGAAGCTCCAACAGAAGGCTCGGTCATTTTGGCTGCAATTATGTTAAAATTAGGTTGCTATGGTTTACTTAGGTTTTCTTTACCTATTTTTCCAGATGCAAGTTATTATTTTTCTAACTTAATAATTACTTTATCCTTAATTTCAATAATTTATATTAGTTTAATAGCTATGGTACAAATTGATATAAAAAAATTAATTGCATATTCATCAATCGCACATATGGGATTTGTTACTTTGGGTATCTTTATGTTAACTAAAATTAGCATACAAGGCGCGATTATACAAATGATTTCACATTCCCTTATATCTAGCGCAATGTTTATATCAATTGGTTTTTTATATAATCAAATGAAAACTAGATTAATTTCTAATTTTGGAGGAATAATAAATGTTATACCACATTTTTCTGTATTTTTTATTATATTTTCATTAGCTAATTGTAGTTTACCAGGAACCTCTGGTTTTATTGGTGAATTTATGATAATTTTAAGTGCAGTAAAGTTTAATTTTTGGATAGGAGTATTAACTTCTACTGCGCTTATATTTAGCGCAGCATATTCTTTATGCTTATCAAAGAATATAATATTTGGTACAATTACTAATAATAAAATAATAAAATTAATTAATATTAATAAACGAGAATTTTTAATATTAGGATTATTTATGATTTTAATAATTTTTATTGGTTTATATCCTAAACCAATAGTTAATTCAATGAAAATATCAATTTCTGATTTACTAAAACATATTGTTATATCAAAAATTAATTATAATAATGATAAATAATTTAAATTTTTTCCACTTTAATAATATATTAACTTATTATCCGGAAGTATTTTTATTTATTTCTACTTCTATAATTTTATTTATTAATATATTTTTACCTAACAATAAAAGTACTTTTACCTATTTTTCTTCTTTATTAATTTTGTTTATTTGTTTTATTTTAAGTTTAATAAATTTTAATGGTTTTAAAATTTATTCTTTTAATAATATGTTTATATTGGATCCATTGTCCTCATTAACAAAATTAATACTGTATGTAATCATATCATTAGTTTTAATTTATTCTCGATTATTTTTAATAAAAAAAAATATTACATTATTTAATAATGAATTTTACTTGCTGATATTATTTTCAGTATTAGGTCAAATGATTATGATCTCAGGTAATAATTTATTAAGTATTTATCTTGGTCTAGAATTAATGTCATTAACCTTATGTGTGTTAATTGCTTCTCAAAAAAATAATATATTTTCATCAGAAGCTGCTATTAAATATTTTATATTAGGAATATTATCATCTGGTTTTATGTTATATGGAATTTCTATATTATACGGAATAACAGGAACGCTTGAATTACAATCTATATTTAATGTTATTAAATTAAATAATATTAACTGCAGTGTTTTAGCACTTAGTTTGCTATTAATTATAGTAGGTTTAAGTTTTAAATTAGGTATATCACCTTTTCATATGTGGGTTCCAGATGTATATCAAGGAGCATCAATTATTATTACTCTTTTACTTAGTACTACTCCAAAATTATCATTATTTGTAATAATATATCGTTTATTAATTAAATGTTTATTACCATTAGTAATTAATTGGCAAAAAATATTACTAATATTAGCAATTTTTTCTTTAATTATAGGAAATGTTTCTGCAATTACACAATATAATTTTAAGCGTATGATAGCTTATTCTAGTATTGCGCATATGGGGCTTATGTTATTTTCTATAATATCTATTAAAACATCACATAATAATCTAATTATATTTAATTCATGTGATTCAGGTTTATTTTATATCATTACTTATATATTTGCTATATTAGGTGCTTTTGGTGTAATAATTTTATTAAAAAATAATACTTGTAATAAAACTGATGAATTAGATATTTTTATAGGATTACATCAAAGAAATCCATGGTGCGCTTTAATTATGATGATTTTTATGTTTTCATTAGCAGGATTTCCACCTACTATTGGTTTCTACGCCAAATTTTTTATTTTTGAAAAAATATTCGAAACTCAAAAAATTTGGTTATTATTATTAATTATTATGTGCTCACTAATTGGTACATTTTATTATATACGAATTATTAAATTAATGTATTTTAAAAATGCTATTGAAAAAACAAAATTATCAATTAATCTTAATATAAAGATATTACTTAGTATTAATGCGTTTCTTTTATTAATTTTTGGTTTGTATCCAAATTTTTTATTAAATTTTTCAGAAAAATTATTTATATAAAATTTTAAAAAATTTAATATTTCATATTAGAACTAAATTTAGTTAAATTATCTAATAAAATACACATAAAGAATTAATAGGTACTTAATTAATAGTAATTGTATAAAATTAATTATAATTAAATTTATAAAATTTTTATAAATTTAATTGACAAAATATATAAAATTTATATAAAATAATAATTTATTAGAAAGTTAAGTTTTTATGCTATATATATTATATTTATTATAGCAAGCTCTTTAAAAATTGAAGAATCGATAAATGTGGGCGTCTAATTCAGATGTAACGATTTAAATTGAAACGTAAAAGTTTTAATAAAATCGTTTTTAAGTTTGTGTATTACATGCTAATTAAATTAAATTAGCAAAAATTAAAAATAATTTATTTTTAATTTTGAATTAGAAGAGTTTGATCCTAGCTCAGATTGAACGCTGGCGGCATGCTTTACACATGCAAGTCGAACGGTAACAGAGATTTATCTGCTGACGAGTGGCGAACGGGTGAGTAATATATCGGAACGTACCCTTAAGTGGGGGATAACTAGTTGAAAAATTAGCTAATACCGCATACAAATCTAACGATGAAAATAGGGGATTTTTAGTATTTTTAAAAACCTTATGCTTTTGGAGCGGCCGATATCTGATTAGTTAGTTGGTGGGGTAAAAGCCTACCAAGACCGCGATCAGTAGCTGGTCTGAGAGGATGATCAGCCACACTGGGACTGAGACACGGCCCAGACTCCTACGGGAGGCAGCAGTGGGGAATTTTGGACAATGGGCGAAAGCCTGATCCAGCAATGCCGCGTGAGTGAAGAAGGCCTTAGGGTTGTAAAGCTCTTTTATCAGGAAAGAAACGAATTAATATAATACATTAATTTAATGACGGTACCTGAAGAATAAGCACCGGCTAACTACGTGCCAGCAGCCGCGGTAATACGTAGGGTGCGAGCGTTAATCGGAATTATTGGGCGTAAAGCGTACGTAGGCGGTTTTGTAAGACAGATGTGAAATGCCTGGGCTCAACCTTGGAATTGCATTTGTGACTGCAAAGCTAGAGTGTGTCAGAGGGAGATAGAATTCCACATGTAGCAGTGAAATGCGTAGATATGTGGAGGAATACCGATGGCGAAGGCAGTCTCCTGGGATAACACTGACGCTCATGTACGAAAGCGTGGGGAGCAAACAGGATTAGATACCCTGGTAGTCCACGCCGTAAACGATGTCTACTAGTTGTTGGATCTTAATTGATTTAGTAACGTAGCTAACGCGTGAAGTAGACCGCCTGGGGAGTACGGTCGCAAGATTAAAACTCAAAGGAATTGACGGGGACCCGCACAAGCGGTGGATGATGTGGATTAATTCGATGCAACGCGAAAAACCTTACCTACCCTTGACATGTTAGAAACTATAAAGAGATTTATAGGTGCTTGCAAAAGAATCTAAACACAGGTGCTGCATGGCTGTCGTCAGCTCGTGTCGTGAGATGTTGGGTTAAGTTCCGCAACGAGCGCAACCCTTATTATTAGTTGCTACGAAAGAGCACTCTAATGAAACTGCCGGTGACAAGCCGGAGGAAGGTGGGGATGACGTCAAGTCCTCATGGCCTTTATGGGTAGGGCTTCACACGTCATACAATGGTGCATACAGAGGGTCGCCAATCTGCAAAGAGGAGCTAATCCCAAAAAGTGCATCGTAGTCCGGATTGGAGTCTGCAACTCGACTCCATGAAGTCGGAATCGCTAGTAATCGCGGATCAGCATGTCGCGGTGAATACGTTCCCGGGTCTTGTACACACCGCCCGTCACACCATGGAAGCAGGTTTTACCAGAAGTGAGTAGCTTAACCGAAAGGAGGGCGCTTACCACGGTAAGGTTTGTGACTGGGGTGAAGTCGTAACAAGGTAGCCGTATCGGAAGGTGCGGCTGGATCACCTCCTTTCTAGAATATGCATCGAAAATTAGGCGCTCACATTTATCGGTTTTAATAAAATTTAATAAATAAAAATTATTAATTTTTATGCTCTTTAAAAATTTAAAAATAATATTCTTTTTATTTTAAATTATTTTAAAAAGAATCTAATGTTATAGGGACAAGTAAATAAGTGCACATGGTGAATGCCTTGGCGATTACAGGCGATGAAGGACGTAGTAGCTTGCGATAAGCTGCGGTGAGCTGGGCAGACTTGCTTTGATCCGCAGATTTCCGAATGGGAAAACCCATCTTTATTTATAAAGATATTACATATTGAATATATAAATATGTAAAGCTAACGTAGCGAACTAAAACATTTAAGTAGCTATAGGAAAAGAAATCAACAGAGATTCCCAAAGTAGTGGCGAGCGAAATGGGAGAAGCTTGCAAAATTTAATATTATTAATAGTAGAAAGCTATGGAAAGAGCTGCCATAGAAGGTGATAGCCCATTATATTAAATTTATAATATGGAACTAAGTTTGCAAAAAAGTAAGACGAGACACGTGTAATCTTGTCTGAATAAGGGGGGACCATCCTCCAAAGCTAAATACTCGTAATCGACCGATAGTGAATTAGTACCGTGAGGGAAAGGTGAAAAGAACCCCGGGAGGGGAGTGAAATAGATTCTGAAACCATGTGCATACAAACAGTAGGAGCAGATTTATTCTGTGACTGCGTACCTTTTGTATAATGGGTCAGCGACTTATATTCAGTGGCAAGCTTAACCGAAAATAGGGGAGGCGCAGAGAAATCGAGTCCGAACAGGGCGAATTAGTCTCTGGATATAGACCCGAAACCAAGTGATCTACTTATGGCCAGATTGAAGGTGCGGTAACACGTACTGGAGGATCGAACCCACTAATGTTGAAAAATTAGGGGATGAGCTGTGAGTAGGGGTGAAAGGCCAAACAAACTTGGAAATAGCTGGTTCTCTCCGAAAACTATTTAGGTAGTGCCTTAAGTATTACCATTGGGGGTAGAGCACTGTTATGGCTAGGGGGTTATCATGACTTACTAAACCATTGCAAACTACGAATACCAATGAGTATTAGCTTAGGAGACAGACGCCGGGTGCTAACGTCCGACGTCAAGAGGGAAACAACCCAGACCGCCAGCTAAGGTCCCTAAGATTGGCTAAGTGGAAAACGAAGTGGGAAGGCTAAGACAGTCAGGAAGTTGGCTTAGAAGCAGCCATCTTTTAAAGAAAGCGTAATAGCTCACTGATCAAGTCGTCCTGCGCGGAAAATGTAACGGGGCTAAGCCAATCACCGAAGCTGCGGATATCAATTTAGTTGATATGGTAGGAGAGCGTTCTGTAAATCTGCGAAGGTATTTTGTAAAAAATACTGGAGATATCAGAAGTGCGAATGCTGACATGAGTAACGATAATGAAGGTGAAAAACCTTCACGCCGTAAGCCTAAGGTTTCCTGTTCAACGTTAATCGGAGCAGGGTTAGTCGGCCCCTAAGGTGAGGCAGAAATGCGTAGTCGATGGGAATAAGGTTAATATTCCTTTACCTATTTTAGGTGCGAAGGGGGGACGAATTATTAAAGATTGTCCAGGTGTTGGAAGTCCTGGTATCTATATTGTAGAAGGTTATTAGGAAAATCCGGTAACATAATTCAAGGGTATGGATCAAGTGATATTTTTTCATAAAGCAATCGGAAGTAGTTCCAAGAAAAGCCTCTAAGCTTAAGTCTAAAAAGACCGTACTATAAACCGACACAGGTGGGCGAGATGAATATTCTAAGGCGCTTGAGAGAACTCGAGAGAAGGAACTCGGCAAATTTGTACCGTAACTTCGGAATAAGGTACACCTTATTATTTGACTAGTTTAACACTAGAAGGATGAAAAGGTTGCAATAAAATGGTGGCTGCGACTGTTTAATAAAAACACAGCACTATGCAAACATGAAAATGGACGTATATGGTGTGACTCCTGCCCGGTGCTGGAAGATTAAATGATGGAGTGCAAGCTCTTGATTGAAGTCCCAGTAAACGGCGGCCGTAACTATAACGGTCCTAAGGTAGCGAAATTCCTTGTCGGGTAAGTTCCGACCTGCACGAATGGAGTAACGATGGCCACACTGTCTCCTCTCGAGACTCAGTGAAATTGAAATGTTTGTGATGATGCAAACTACCCGCGGCTAGACGGAAAGACCCCATGAACCTTTACTGTAACTTTATATTGAATTTTGAATAAAACTGTGTAGGATAGGTGGGAGACTATGAAGTATAAGCGCAAGCTTATATGGAGTCATCCTTGAAATACCACCCTGGTTTGTTTGAAATTCTAACCTTAAACCGTTATCCGGTTTGGGGACAATGTATGGTGGGCAGTTTGACTGGGGCGGTCTCCTCCTAAAGAGTAACGGAGGAGTTCTAAGGTACGCTAAGTACGGTCGGAAATCGTACTAATAGTGCAATGGCATAAGCGTGCTTAACTGCGAGACTGACAAGTCGAGCAGATACGAAAGTAGGACATAGTGATCCGATAGTTCTGTATGGAAGGGCTATCGCTCAACGAATAAAAGGTACTCTGGGGATAACAGGCTGATTCCTCCCAAGAGTTCATATCGACGGAGGAGTTTGGCACCTCGATGTCGGCTCATCACATCCTGGGGCTGTAGTAGGTCCCAAGGGTATGGCTGTTCGCCATTTAAAGTGGTACGTGAGCTGGGTTTAAAACGTCGTGAGACAGTTTGGTCCCTATCTGCCGTGGGCGATGGAAATTTGAAAGGAGCTGCTCCTAGTACGAGAGGACCGGAGTGGACGAACCTCTGGTGCATCGGTTGTCACGCCAGTGGCATAGCCGAGTAGCTAAGTTCGGAAGAGATAACCGCTGAAAGCATCTAAGCGGGAAGCTTGCCTTAAGATAAGATTTCCCGGGATTTAAATTCCCCTGAAGGGTCGTTCAAGACTAGAACGTTGATAGGTCAGATGTGGAAGTACAGTAATGTATTGAGCTAACTGATACTAATTGCCCGTGAGACTTGTCCCTATAACATTAGAGTTTTTAGAAATAATGCATAAAATTAAATATCTTAAATTTAAGATATTTAATTTTATGCCTGATGACAATAGCAAATTGGTACCACTCCTTTCCATCCCGAACAGGACAGTGAAACGATTTTGCGCCGATGATAGTGCTGAAACCAGTGTGAAAGTAGGTTATCGTCAGGATTTTTAAAGTTTTAAAAGCTCAAAATTTTGAGCTTTTAAAACTAAAATAAAAGACATATTATTTTTAAATATATAAAAAAGTAAAAATATTATGTATAATTATCCAATTATTAATACAGCTATTAAGGCTGCACGAAAAAGTGCTCTAATCATTAATAGAGGATCACTTGAATTAGAAAATCTTAGATTTGAAGAAAAAAAATACGAAAATTTTGTTTTTAATATTAACAAAGCATCCGAAAAAATTATTACTAAAATTTTATTTAATACTTATCCTTCTTATGCTTTTTTAATAAAAAAATCAAATTATTTAACTAATTTTGAAAATGAAAATATTTGGATAATAGATCCTCTTGATAATATCACAAATTTTTCTCATAATTTTCCTCAATATTGTATATCAATAGCCTTAAAGCAAAAAAAACAAATTACTCATTCAGTAATTTATGATCCAATTAGAAATGATTTATTTACTGCAATTAAAGGTTGTGGTGCCTATCTAAATGAAAAACGTATTCGTGTTAATAAAAGAAATAAAATTAATGACGCATTAATTGGTACTGATTTTTCATTTAAAAATAACATAAATTCCGAAGAATATGCAAAAATATTTCAAATAATTACTAAATGCAAAAATTTAAGAAATATAGGAACTTCTTCTCTTAATTTAGCTTATGTTGCTTCTGGAAAATTAGATGGTTTTTTTGAAAAAGGATTAAAACCATGGAATATTGCGGCTGGTTCTTTATTAATAATTGAATCAGGAGGAATTATTAGTAATTTTAAAGGTGAAAAAAATTACTTATATACTGGTGATATAGTTGCTGGAAATCAAAAAATATTTTCACAAATTATTTCATTAATAAATTTAAATAAAAATTAAAAAATTTTTATGTTCGAAAAATCAAATATATATATATCTGGAATGGGAATTGTATCATCAATTGGATTTGATATAGCATCATTTTCAAATTCATTAATAAAAGGAAAATCTGGTATTGATTATGAAATTAATAATACTCAATCTAATTTTTCTAAAAATATTATTGCAAAGATAAATAATTTTAATTTTAAAAATTCATTAAATAAAATTACTGATCTTTCAGAAAAAAAGAAGGAATTTATTTTACATATTGCACAAAAATCTCCATTATTCATACAAACATCTATAATTGCTGCATTACAAGCTTGGTATAATTCAAAGTTACATAAAAAAAAATATAAAATTTTACCAGAACGTATAGGATTAATTATAGCAGGACATAATACAACTCAAAATTATCAATACTCATTATACCCAGAATTCTTAAAAAAACCAGAATATCTTTCTCCTCGTTATGCTATCCAATTTATGGATAGCAATCAAATTGGTATAATGAGTGAAATATTTAATATTCGTGGAGAAGGTTTTATAATTGGTGGAGCATCAGCATCAGGAAATATTGGAATTATACATGGAATGCGTTTAATTCAAAATAATATTGTTGATGCTTGTTTAATTATTAGTGCCATGACAGATCTTTCTCCAATGGAGATTCAGGCATTTCACGCAATCGGGGCAATGGGAGGAAAAAATTTTTATAATTTTCCAAAAAAAACTTGCAGACCTTTTGATAAATTAGCTGAAGGATTTATTTATGGACAAGCATCAGCTGCACTGTTAATAGAAGGTAACAAAAATATAAAAATTCTTAATAAATCATATTTAGCTCGTTTATTAGGTGGGGTTATTAATTTACATGCAACAGCATCTCCAGAACCAAATTTAAACAATGAAATTAGTGTAATGAATTCTGTTTTAAAGCAAAGTGGATTAAAAAAAAATATGATAGATTATTTAAATACACATGGTAGTAGTTCTCCTTTAGGAGATAAAATAGAAATATCTGCAATTAAAGAAGTATATAAAAATCATTTTTCAAAACTTTTGTTGAATTCCACAAAAAGTTTAACTGGTCATTGTTTATATTCTTCGGGTATAGTAGAAATAATTGCATCTGTAATTCAAATGAGAAAAAAATTTATTCATCCTAATTTAAATCTAGAGTCTCCAATTGATAATCAAGCAAATTTTTCTGGAAAAAAATCTATATCTATAAATATTAATAATGTAATGAGTAATTCTTTTGGATTTAGTGGTATTAATAGTAGTATTATTTTATGTAAAAAATAAATATTTATTGATAATTATTCATAAGTTTTTTTAAGTATAATAATGATTTCATAACTATAGAATAATCCACTCCAAAATCAATTAAACATGCAATCTCATTAATGCCAATTGAAATAGCTTTATTAACTATATTTATTCCTTCGTCAACAGTACCAAAAAGAGCGCTAGTTTTAAAATATCTTTGATAGGAATATTCAAGAATTTTTTCTTTTTCTATGTTATTTAATGGTTTACCCCTTTTCTGATCAATAGCGGCTTTTAAATGTGCTTCCATTAAATTTTTTATATATTTCATAAAAGGATCTTTTACTGCTTTTTCTACTTGAGTATTTTTTTCTAAAAGTAATGTATGTAACATTAGTGTTACAATACCATCATCTGGATTTAATCCAGCAGATTTACGACTATTTCTATAAAGAATAATTTTATTTTTCATGGTATTTAAATCATTTCCATAAAGCATAGTAAATATATTATATCCCTTTTTACCTGCATATATAAAACCTTCATCATTTTGTGTAACTAAAAGCCAAATTTTAATATCTGATTGATATGGACGTGGATAAGTAATAACTGGTATTTGTTTTTTATCAGAATCTAAAAATAATACTTCTTCTCCTCTCCAAAGTTTTTGTACTTTTGATATATTTTTAGTGCAAATAGATTTTCTATTTTCATAATTATTTGGAGCAAAAATAAAATCTGTTTTATTCCATCCAGAACCAAATCCTAAATCTATTCTTCCGTTAGATAATATATCATTTATAGCCCACCATTCTACTATTTCTATAGGATTATGTAAAGGTAATGATATACCAGCTGTTCTAAATCGAATATTATGAGTTTGAGGAATTAAATATGCCGCAATGACAGCAGGATTAGCATAAATTGAACCATATTTATGAAAATGTCTTTCTGGAATATAAATTGCAGTAAAATTTTCAGAATCAGCGAAAATTGTAGCATCACGCATAAAATCATATTTTTTCTTATTGTGTATATTTTTTCTGACATCTGAAAAAAACATAATACTAAAATTAATTTTAAATTTATTTTCTAAAAAATTATTTTCTGTAAGTATTTTTTTTAAATTTAAATTGGTAATTATTTTATTATTAATATTATTCATTATTTATTGTTAATTAAGTTTGATAAATAGACAGATAATTTTTTAACGCTATTAAAATCAATTAGCCATTGAGGTTTAATTGTATATTTTAATTTTTTTTCAAGTTTAGTAGATAATACCATTGCTGAGATAGAATCTAATCCATAGTTTTGAAATGTTTCTGTAAAATCAATTTCTTTAAGTTTTAATACTTTTATCATTGTTTTAGAAATTATTTTTTCAAAATATTTTTGATTAGAATTTTTATTATCTTTAACTTCTTCTAATTTTTGTTTTTTATTTAAAGTTATTAATTTATGAATACGATCTATAAAATTAGAATTTAATTTTTTAATTTCATTCATATCAATTATTTTAATAATTTCTTGAATAGAAACTTTTATACCATTTTGTTGTTTTTCTTCCCAATATTTAATATAATTTTCTATATTTTTTTTCATTAATTTAGATTTAAATTTAAATGGTCTAGCATATAATAATCTTTCTTTAATATTATGAAATATTGATAAATTTAAATAATTTATAATAATAGAATTATTATTCTCTTTAATACTAGTTTCATTATTCAAATTCATAATTTTTTCAAATAATATTTTTCCTTCTTTATTGTTAAATGTTCTCATTCCTAATTTGTTAAATATTTTTTCTATAATAATAAATTTTTCATTGGATACTCTTGTGAGAGCGCCTGTTTGATTCCAATCAGAAATTATAATATTTTTATAAAAAATATTTTTATATAAAAATTGTTGATATATAGAAAAAAAACTCATATATGTATTAGCAGAAGCATAATCAGAAGATCCTCTTGCTAAATGGGGTATTAAACCAGCCATAGAAGAAAATGAAATAAAAAAATCTAATGGATCTGATTTAAATACTTCATGTAAGTTTTCTATTCCTTTTATTTTTGGTTCCCAAACTTTTTTTATATCTTCTATATTTTTATTAGAAAAACCTGGTTTTTTAATATTAGAATAAGTTCCGGCACAATGAATAACACCTTTAATTGGACCATAATTATTTCTAATTTTTGTAAAATATTTTTTTAATAAATTTAAATCACTTAATGAACCAATATAAATTTTTAAATTTTTAATTTTTCTTTTTAAATAAGTTAACTCTTTTAGCTTATTTATTAAGTAAAAAGATGAATCATTATTAGATATAATTTTTTCCCAATCTTTTTTTGGGGGAAGATTTGTAATTCCCATAAGAACTATGTTTTTACAACCTTTTTTAATAAAATATTTAGCAATTTCTAAACCTACTCCATTAGTTCCTCCTGTTATAACATATACTCCTTCATAAGAAATTAAAAAAGGAATATAATTCTTAATTTCTAATTTTTTTTCTAAAAGAATTGGTACATAACGTTTGTTATTTCTATAACAAATTTCAGTTTCTTGTAATTTTACATTAAACTCTTTAAAAATAATATTTCTTAATTTCATCGGTTCATTATAAATAGAATCATCAACATCAATACAACGTGAATCAATATGTTGATAATCAGAACTTATCATCTTAATAATTCCAGAAAATTTTGAACCAGAAAGTGTCATTTTCTTAAATTTAAAATTTTGTAATTCTTTTGTGAAATATAAAATTGAAATTTCATTAATGGTATTAATTATAATTTGATAAAATACTATTTTTTCAAATTGATCATTATCATAATCATGTGCGGCATTATATATATCACTTAAATCAATAATATGGGTAATATTATTGTCATATTTGTTAACTAATAATTGAGTATTTATACGTGCTAAATTTATATCATTTAAATTTACTAAATCATAGTTTGAAACATAATCTATTTTATTAATAGATATTAAAATAATTTTTTGAAAATCATTTAAATTAAATATTTTTTCTACAAGTTGTATTGAGTCCTCATTAACTAAAACTAATAATATTTTGCGTTCAATATTATTTTTTAAAAAATAGGGTTCTTTTACGATCCAATCTTTGTTAATTAAATAAATATTATTTTCTTCTAAATTTTTATTTTTTATATTTTTTTTAATAAAACGTTCATTATTTAAATAATAAATATAATTAATATCAATCAATTTATTATTTTTTTCTGGAATTAACCATTCTATGCATAATCTCTGCATAAACAACAATTGATTAAATTCATTATAATCATCGCAAAAAATTATTTTTTTACGTATTAATGATAAATTATTTGTAGATAAATTAATTTTATCATTAATCAATTTCATTATATAATCTTTATTATTTATTTTTAATTGTATAAAAAAAATAATTTCTATTGGGTAACCAAAGTATCCATTTAAAAATTTTTCAAAAAATTTTTCCAAAAGAAGAGTGATATCATTATTTACTTTCGATATATTAAAAATTAATATAATTTCGTATTTTTCTTCAAAAAATAATTCTTTTGTAAAAATAGATGAATGAAAGTTATAATAAATTGGGATAATAAAATTATTTATTTTTTTATCTTCTGTATTAGATACCTTTTTAAGATTTAATAATAATTTTTTAAATATATTAAATTGATTTTTTTCTGTATGAATAAAAATAATTTTTTTATTTTTATAAAAATGCAATCTATCTTGCAAATCAATAGAATCTAATAACTCATGATAAATATTATTTTTACAATTAACATCGGATGATTTTAAATTATTTTTAATATATTTATTTTTTTCTTTAGATATCCAGTAATATTCACGCGAAAAAGGATAAGTTGGTAAACCATGTTTACGGTGTCCTTTATGGAATAATTGTAAATATTTCCAATCTACATACTCTCCATTAACCCACTTATTAGCTAAAATTATAGAAATTTCTAATGAATTTTTATCTGTTATTTTATTAATATTTTCAAAATTTTTTAAAATTTTATTATTTTTTTTAGATTTTATTTTTCCATAAAAAAAATTATTATTTATATAATTGTCTTTATTTTTATAATTTTTTATAAAATTTAATAATTTTTTATATAATTCCTCGAAAGAGGATATAACAATTGCTAATCGATGAGACATAACAGCTCTACCAAACTGAAATGTATAAATAAAATCAAATATATTAGTATTATCGTTTTTTAAATCTTTGGAAATATAATTACAAATTAATTTTGCATATATTAATAATTGAGATAAATTTTTAGCAGATAAAGGAAATACCATAAAAATAGGTAAATTATTTATAAATTTATCAATATTTTCATTATTTTTTATTTTTTCCATTAATACTATATGGGCATTAGTTCCACTAAATCCAAAAGAATTAATAGCAGCCATACGTTTTTTTTTATTTTTTATATCCCATGATTTACATTTTGTATTAATAAAAAATGGACTATTTTCTAATTTAATATGTTCGTTAAGTATATTATAATTTATGGTAGGAGGTAAAACTTTATGCTTTAAAGATAAAATAATTTTAATCATACCTATAACACCTGCAGCAGTTGCTGAGTGCCCGATATTACTTTTTACAGATCCAAGTGCACAAAAATTTTTATGATAACTAAATTTATTAAATGATTCACATAATGCTTCAAATTCTATTGGATCACCTAGTTTTGTACCAGTTCCATGTGCTTCAAGTAATTGAATATCATTAGGATTTATATTAAATTTTTTATAAATTTTGGTTTGAAGTCTTATTTGAGATTTTGTATTTGGAGCAGTAATTCCATTAGTTTTTCCATCTTGATTAACTCCCCATCCCTTAATTATACAATAAATATCATCTCCATCTTTTTTTGCATCTTTTAATTTTTTTAACATTAATACTCCTACACCTTCTCCTGGAACAAAACCATTAGCTCTTTGATCAAAACTATAACAATGACCATCTGGTGATAACATTCCAGATTTACTCATTTTAATATGAATATCTGGTGTATTAATAATATAAACTCCTCCTGCTAATGCAATTTTACTATTTCCAAGAATCAAACTATCACAAGCATGTGCTATAGCAACAAGAGAAGAAGAACAAGCGGTATCAATAGCTAAACAAGGTCCTTGTAAATTTAAAAAATAAGAAACTCTTGCTGGTAAAATGGAAACTGATTCTCCCATTAAAGCATAAGCATTATACATTTTAGGATCTGTTATTAATTTATTATAATCACTAACAGCGCAACCAACAAATACACCACATAAACTTCCAGAAAGGCTAAATGGATTATAACCAGCGTCTTCAATACACGTCCAACAATTTTGTAAGAATAATCGTTGTTGTGGATCCATATATTCTGCTTCTGAAGGAGAAATATTAAAAAATAATGGATCAAATATTTCAATATCTTCTAAAGAACCCATTTTTTTACAAATAGTTTTTCCAATTGCGTTTTTATCTGAATCATAGAAATCATCAATAATCCATCTTGTACTAGGAATTTTTGAAACACAATTACGACCAATTAATAAATTATTCCAAAATTTTTTAACATTATTAGCCTTAGGAAATTGCCCGGATATACCGATAATTGCAATATCATCATTATTTATAGATAAATTTTTTGATTTCAATTTTTTTGAATTATCATAAGATATAGTATCATTTATTATTTTGGAATTATTTTTTTTTATAGATTTATCAATATCATCATTATTTATAGATTTATCAAAATCATCATTATTTATAGATAAATTTTTTGATTTCAATTTTTTTGAATTATCATAAGATATAGTATCATTTATTATTTTGGAATTATTTTTTTTTATAGATTTATCAATATCATCATTATTTATAGATTTATCAAAATCATCATTATTTATAGATAAATTTTTTGATTTCAATTTTTTTGATATTTGAGACATTATAAATTTAAAAAATTTATTTAAAGTTGGATAATCATAAATTTTAGTTGAATTTATAGATAAATCTAACTGAGAATTTATTTTCCTAATCCAGGTAACTGCAATAATTGAATCAAGTCCCATATCAATAAAAATAGCATCATCATCAAATTGCTCTGATTTTATTTGTAATTCTTCAATTAAACTATTTTTTAATATAGAAAAGACTCTTGAGTTCAATTTTTTTGAATTATCATAAGATATAGTATCATTTATTATTTTGGAATTATTTTTTTTTATAGATTTATCAATATCATCATTATTTATAGATTTATCAAAATCATCATTATTTATAGATAAATTTTTTGATTTCAATTTTTTTGATATTTGAGACATTATAAATTTAAAAAATTTATTTAAAGTTGGATAATCATAAATTTTAGTTGAATTTATAGATAAATCTAACTGAGAATTTATTTTCCTAATCCAGGTAACTGCAATAATTGAATCAAGTCCCATATCAATAAAAATAGCATCATCATCAAATTGCTCTGATTTTATTTGTAATTCTTCAATTAAACTATTTTTTAATATAGAAAAGACTCTTGAGTTCAATTTTTTTGAATTATCATAAGATATAGTATCATTTATTATTTTGGAATTATTTTTTTTTATAGATTTATCAATATCATCATTATTTATAGATTTATCAAAATCATCATTATTTATAGATAAATTTTTTGATTTCAATTTTTTTGATATTTGAGACATTATAAATTTAAAAAATTTATTTAAAGTTGGATAATCATAAATTTTAGTTGAATTTATAGATAAATCTAACTGAGAATTTATTTTCCTAATCCAGGTAACTGCAATAATTGAATCAAGTCCCATATCAATAAAAATAGCATCATCATCAAATTGCTCTGATTTTATTTGTAATTCTTCAATTAAACTATTTTTTAATATAGAAAAGACTCTTGAGTTCAATTTTTTTGAATTATCATAAGATATAGTATCATTTATTATTTTGGAATTATTTTTTTTTATAGATTTATCAAAATAACGTTCAATATTAGTAATAACACTTGGATTGTTAACAAAAGTATAATCATGCATAGTAAGTTCGTGTAAAAAAATAGTAGAAAGTTTTTTTTGTAATGAATGACTATAATATTTTTTTTGCAATTCTAATTCTTTTTTACTTAATAAAGATAATTTTTTAGCTAATTTTAATGAATAAAACAAAACTTGTTTACGGGGTAATACTGGCATAGATATCCCGCGTTCTTTAAGTTCTTTTCCTTTAAATTCACTAGCAGTGAATAAAATTTCTCTACTTAATATTTTTCCAAAACGTTGCGGAAAAATTAATGTAGAACCGGCGCCAGGTGTGAATCCATAACGCATATATGGACTTTGATAAACGCTTTCTTCGCTAAAAATTGTATAATCACAAAATAAACCCATAGCCCAACCAGCGCCTATCGCATGCCCCTGCATAGCGGCAATTACAGGAATTTTGCAATATAATGGCATACAATAACTTTTTTCATCAGTAAAACGAGATATTCCTTTTTGTATTTTTAATAATCCTTCCTTGGTTCCACCGCAAGCAAAATAATTTTCATAACCAGTTATAATAATTACTTTATATTGTACTGAACTATTTATATAAGAAAAAGCATCAGTAATTCCTTTTACAACAGAAGAAGAAAACATATTTTTATTTTCTCTATCGCATATAGTTAAAATTAATATATCATTATAATATTTTTCTAATTTAATCACATGAGAGGCAAAAGGAATTAAAGATATTTTATCTTTGTTATATGATAATTTTAATAAAAAATTTGGATATTGAGAAAAATTTCGTAAATTTGTAATTATATTATCTATATTTTTATTTAAGTGTTTTTTAAGTATTTTTAATGAAATTGATGATGATTGAATAATTTGATTTGCTTTTTCAAAAGCATAATTTTGAATAATAGATTTATCAACAATAGGATATAATAATTTAAATTTTCTTAATGATTTGCTATCAAAAATAATATTTGAAGATAGATCAGTATAATATCCTTGTTTACTACAAATTATTAAATCACATGCCATAGAAATTTTCATAACATAATTTAAATTTTTTCCTGTTAAAATTATAATTATAGGAAATAAAAATTTCATTAAAGATTGTGTGATATTAAAAATTTCTTTTTGAATTATTTTATTAAAATTTATTGTATCTGAAAATAATTTATCTAAATTATTAAGCATTAATACTTTAACTTTATTTAAATTAGATAATGATTTAATACAAGAAATTAATTCGTAACAAGAATGCCTAATTTTTTCATTTATATTTTTATCATTAATATTACAAATATCATTAAATTTGATTGAAAAAATTCCTTTACCATGATCCTTAAAATTAATATACTTAAATTTATTAAAATTTATATCAATTACTTTGTTAGAATTAGATATTAAAAAATTAGATGTAGTATTAAATAAAGGTAATGAATATGGAGTTTCTAAAAATGGATAGGTAGGTAATGCAATACAATGGTACATATTTTTTTCTGAATATAATTTTGTCCAATCAATATTCATACCTTTACTCCAAAATTTAAGTAAACGTTCATATTTTTTTTTCTGAAACCATATTTTTAATGTATCTTGTATTGTTACATCATTATAAAAAATACTAATTATATCTTTATAATTTTTTATTTTTCCATAAAAAATATTCTCCTCTTCTTCTAAAGAAGAGTAATTATTATCTTTAATACTTAAACATTTTTTTAATTTTTTTTGAAGTTCAGATAAAGAACATACTATAAAGGCAATACGAATATCCATTGCTTCTCTTCCTATTTGAAGAGTATAAGATAAATTTGATAATTTTTCGTGAGATATTTGCAATGTAAATTCATATAAACGTTTTATATAATTTTTTAAAGATTCTTCATTTCGAGCAGATAATATAATTATGTATGTTTTTTCACATAAAAAATTAAATGATTTTTTAATTTTTTTAAATTCTTCAATAATAATATGAGCATTAGAACCCCCAGCTCCAAATGATGAAATTCCAGCTATACGTGGAATATTTTTTTCTCTAACCCAATTAACTAATGTTTGTTGAAGGAAAAAAGGAGTTTTAGAAAAATTAATATTTGGATTCGCTATTTTAGCATGTAATGTGGGAACTAAGCGCTTATTTTTCATTTGCAAAATTACTTTAATAAAACCAGCTATTCCTGAAGCAGATTCTAAATGTCCAATATTTGATTTAACTGATCCAATTGCACAAAAATTATTATCTTCTGTATCATTTCTAAAAGCTTTTACTAAACTAGATATTTCAATTGGATCACCAAGTTCTGTTCCAGTTCCATGTGCTTCAATATAACTAATATTTCTTGCATTTATATTGGCTTTTTTTAATGTATTTTTAATTAATTCAAACTGAGCATTAGGATTAGGCACTGTATAACCATTAGTTTTTCCTCCATGATTAATATTAGTTGCTTTAATAATTGCTTGAATTCTATCATTATCTTCTATTGCTTTTGAAATTGGTTTAAGTAATATAGCGCCAACTCCTTCTCCTGGAACAAAACCATTAGCATTTTCTCCAAAACTACGACATATTCCATCTTTAGATAACATACGAAGAGAACTAAGTAAAATATAGCTAGATGGATGTAAATATAAATTAACACCACCAGCAATTGCTAATTTACTTTCACCAGATAGTAAACTTTGACAAGCTTGATGAATTGCGGTTAATGATGATGAGCACATTGTATCTATTGGCATACTTGGTCCGTGTATATTTAAAAAATATGAAACTCTATTTGCAAAAGAACTAAATGAAGTATGAGGATATAATGTACTACCATGTTTCCATAATTCAGGACCAAATAAATCAAAACCAGTGCGTGTAACCCCAACAAATACACTAACTTTATGATTAAAATCTTTCGCTAAACGTTCACGTGTATAACCAGCGTCTTCTAACGTTTCCCATGCTGTTTGTAAAAATAAACGTTCTTGTGGATCAATAATATTTGCTTCTTTAGGTGAAATATTAAAAAATAATGGATCAAAATTATCAAAACCATTTAAAAATCCACCCCATTTACAATAAGTTTTTCCTTCTTTAATAGCTTCTTCTACGTCAGAATTATAAAATTTATCTATTTCCCACCTAGAAGATGGAATTTCTGTGATACAATTTTTACCATTAATTAATAATTCCCAGTATTCTTTTAAATTATTTGCTTTTGGAAAACGACAACTCATACCAATTATAGCAATATCATTATTATCACAAATATCTATTTTATTTTTATATAATATATTTGATGATATTTTTATTTCTTTTGTTTCATTTTTTTCGTTATCAATTTTTATTTTTGTTAATTTTTGTGATTCTTTTTTATAATTATCTATTAAATAATTAGCTAATTCAGAAATATTTTTATATTCAAATAATAATGTGCTAGATATATTGGAAAAATCTTTACGTAATTTATTGGTAATTTGAATAATTAATATAGAATCTATTCCATAATTTCCTAATAATTCTTGCGCATCTATTTTTGAAATATCCATATGCAATACTTTTGCGATAATCTTTTTAAGATACAAAGTAATAGATTTTAAAGAAAGGTTCTTATTCTTATACATTGATTTTACTTGATTGTTTTTTATTTTTTTTTCCATTGATATTTTTTGTTTAATTATTCCATTGCTTTTAGCGATTATAATTTGTTGACCTAAATTATGTGTATTTTCTGCTGGAAATAAAATGGTATTAAATCCTTCTTGACTTAAAATTTTATACCAATTTTTAGAACATAAAATTGGAGAATCTGGAATTCTGATTTTTTGATCTTCTGATAGCCACCATCCTTCTAATAAACCAAAAGTAAGATGAGCAAAAAAAGATTTTTTACTAATTTCATTTAATAACAATAAACCATTTTTTCGTAAAACAGCTTTCACATTAGATAATGTAAAACAAATATTACGAGTAGCATGTAATACATTTGTAGCAATTGCTATATCATAAGAACCAGGTTCAATCATTTGATCAGAAAAATGTTTTTCAATATTAAATATTTTAGGAATAATATAAGAGTAATTTGATGAAAATTTTTTTTCTGCATGAAATAAAAATGCTTTTGATATATCTGTATAAGCATATTCAGAAATATTTTTATAAAAATGATGAAGATGCGGTAAAATTATAGAAGTAGTTCCACCAGTCCCCGCTCCAATTTCAATAATTCTTATACGAGCTAATGGTTCTTTTTGTAAACGTAATTTAATAAAAGAAACTATTGTTTTTGCTAAAATTTCGTTAAAATAGTCAGATACTAAATTATTACAATAAATACCATTTACCATTTTCATTGATGCATTTGGAAAAATAATATCAGTAGAGCGAATTTTTCCACTTAGAATTAGTGGTAATGATTTCAAACAAGTTTCTACTAAAATAATAGCAGATTTTAAATTTGAGTTATTAAAATATTTTTGTTTTGAAATATTCCAAGATTCCCATAATTTTTCTAAATTATTTAAATTTTCTAATTCTATTGATATGTTTTTTTTATCATATTTTTCTAAAAATTTAATACTTGATTTTAACCATTTTTCATAAAATTTTGGAGTGTTATTAGATATATTTTTTAATATTTTCCAATGATTATTTTTATTTTTTCCTAAAAAACCTGTAGAAAATAATATTCCAGCAAAAAGAGGTAATAATTTTATTTCCATTATTTTGTTATTAAATATACTTAAATTTTTTAATAATTGTATCTTTTTATTTGATTCAGTTAATATAAAATTTGATGAAAATGATTTTATTATATCTAAATTATCTGGATAAATAACTAAACTTTTCATAGGATTAAATAAAAAAAGAGATTTATAACAACTAACTCTCATAACAATAATTTGTCTGAGAGGAATATTAGATATGTTTTCCAAAAATGTCATTGCTTGAGATACTTTTAGGGGTAAACGCCCACTTTGTTTTAATCTAATTTTAGCGAAATTAGAAATTTTTTTACCTGTGCCGATTTCCCAATGCCCCCAATTAATTACTCTTACAAAACATTGTAATTTTTTTGATAAACAAATCGCATATGCATCCTCAAAAGCTCCTCCAGCGGAATAACCGCTCATCCCCCCATTTTTTTCGATAGCAACAATTGAGGAAAAATAAAAAATAAAATCTGATACTTCCGTGCTAAATACTTTTGCGATATTAATGCTTGCATCAATCTTAATAGATAAAATAGATTGAAAACGTTTTATACTCATTTTTTCAATACTTTTATCAAATTCACTGCTAACCGCTGAATGAATAATACCATTAATTACTGGATAAGTTTTTTTAATTATTGTTAATGATTTTTTTAAAGAAGTTAAATCACAGGCATCAGCTGAAATATAAAGTATTGAGGAATTATTTTTTTTGAATTTATCTAATTTTTTTTGAATATTATCATCTAATTTACTCTTGCAAATCCAAATAACTTGTGCAGAATATTTTTTTATTACATAATTAGTCCATGCTTTTCCAATTCCACCTGATCCTCCGATTACTATATATATACCTTTTTGTTTATAAATTAGTTTTGATGATAAATTTGAATTAACAATAGAGCATAAATATCCCTTAAACCATTGACCATTTCGATAAGCAATTGTTTCGCCGCTAGTAATATTTTTTGGTATATTTACTAGTATATTTTCTAGATTGGTATTAAATTCTAAATCTAATAAATTTATTACCCAAAAAGGATACTCTTTAGCTAAAACACCGGATAATCCATGTATACTAGCATATCCAGGAGAAACTAAATCAGTATCAAATACTTCTTGAGTTGCATAAGTAATAATAGTCCATATTAATTTTTGAGAAGAATATATTTTTTGAGACAATAATGCTTTAATAAATTTAAATAATAATAATACTCCAAAATCTTGATAATTAATTAAATCTATTTTAGATATTTGTGGAGTAATCCAAATAATATGATCAAATTTATATCCTTTTGAAATTAATTTGCTTAGTTTATAAGAAATTATATCAACTGATTCATTAATATTTATAAAAAATTCATGCATAGAAGAATTAATAGATTGAATAATTTTTTTTTGTTTTAAATTTGCTCCAATTACTAATAATTTTCTATTCATTAAATAAGAATTATTTTTATAATTTATAATTATAGGATCCCAAGTTAATGATAATTGCATTACATCACTATTACTTATTTGGGTATCATCACTATTACTTATTTGGGTATCATCACTATTACTTATTTGGGTATCATCACTATTACTTATTTGGGTATCATCACTATTACTTATTTGGGTATCATCACTATTACTTATTTGGGTATCATCACTATTACTTATTTGGGTATCATCACTATTACTTATTTGGGTATCATCACTATTACTTATTTGGGTATCATCACTATTACTTATTTGGGTATCATCACTATTACTTATTTGGGTATCATCACTATTACTTATTTGGGTATCATCACTATTACTTATTTGGGTATCATCACTATTACTTATTTGGGTATCATCACTATTACTTATTTGGGTATCATCACTATTACTTATTTGGGTATCATCACTATTACTTATTTGGGTATCATCACTATTACTTATTTGGGTATCATCACTATTACTTATTTTTTTAATTAAATTATTTTTTGGAAGCCAATAATAATATTTTGAAAATGGATAAGTTGGTAAACTAATTCGTATATTTTTTTTATCTATTAAAGACCAATTAATGTTAATACCAGATTGCCATAATATAGCTATTTTTTTGAAATTTTTTTCTTTTATCGCTAAATTAATAACAGTAGCGATATCTATTTTATTTTTTGATTCATTGAATGAATCTAATTTATCTTGCATGGGGATTATTTTTTTTTCATAAAAAAAGTTTAATTGAGATAATAAATCATCACGATTAAAAATAACTAATGCTAAACGACAATTCATTGCTTGACGCCCTTTTTGTAATTGAAGAGTCAAATCTCTTAGTGAAATATTTAAACTTTCTTTATTATTTAACCATTCTATATATTTTTTAACATAAATAAGTAATTGTGATTTAGTTTTAGCTGATAAAACAAAAATTAAAGGTAATGTAGAATTTTCAAAATTAATAGAAATATTATTTATTATTTTATTATTGATTTCAATATTATATTCAGATAATACCACATGTGCATTTGTTCCTCCTGAACCAAAACTACTAACTCCGGCTATACGAAGTTTATTTTCATATTTTGGTTTTACCCAATCTTGTAAATGATCAATAATATATAAATGACTATCATCTAATTTGATATTTTTGTTTAAATTATAAAAATTTAATGAGGCAGGAAGTTTTTTATTTTTAAGACATAAAATAATTTTCAATATACCAGTAATTCCAGAAGCGGCTTCTAAATGTCCTAAATTAGTTTTTACTGATCCTAATCCACATTTTTCATAAAAATTTTTTATATTTTTTTTGTATGTAATAATACTATGAAATGCATTTTTTAATCCCTGTATTTCAATTGGATCACCTAGTTTTGTACCAGTTCCATGGCACTCAATATATCCTAATGATCGCACATCAATATTTGATTCATTCCAAGCTTTTTGAAGAAGATATGATTGTTGTATTGGATTAGGTGCAGTTAAACCATTTGATTGTCCATTATGTGTGATAGCGGATCCTTTAATAATAGCGTATATATTATCATGATCATTTAATGCGACAGAAAGAGGTTTTAACATTAACATTACAGCACCTTCTCCTCTAACATAACCATCAGCATTTTTATCAAAAGTTTTACAGATCCCATCTCTAGATAACATACCTGCTTTATAATAAGCAATTGTGTTAGATGGGTGAAGAATTAAATTAATACCACCAACAAGTGCTTGTGAAGATTCTCCATTTTTAATTGATTGGAGTGCCTCATGTACCGCAACTAAAGAGCTAGAACAAGCAGTATCTATTAATAAACTAGGTCCGGTAAAATTATAAAAATAAGAAATACGATTAGCTAATACCGCCATAGAATTACCAATACAATGATGCGCATTAACTGGAATTTTTATATAATCACTTAATAATCGTGTATAATCAGATCCACTAGCACCTATAAAAACACCTGTATTACTACCTGATAATTTACTAGAATCATAACCTGCATCTTCTATTGTTTTCCAAGAAAGTTCTAATAAAATCCTTTGTTGAGGATCCATTGATTCGGCTTCTATCGGAGAAATTTTAAAAAAGGGGGCGTCAAAACATTCTATGTCTTTTAAAAATGCACCAAAATTAATACCTTTATGTTTATTTTTAATATCAATTTCTAAGGGCCATATCCAGCGACTTTCATTTAATTCTTCAATAACAGATGAACCTTTTTTTAATATTTTCCAAAATTTACTTAATGTATTAATTCCTTTTGGTAAATAACATGCTAATCCAATAATTGCAATATCTTTATTTAAATTATTGATGGAATTATTATTTATTTCCATATTTTTAAAATTTTTTTCTAATAAATAAGGTTTATTATTTTTTTCAAAAATATTTATATTATTAATTTTATTATAAAAATAAGAAATTATTTTATTAACAGTATTATTGTAAAATAAAAAAGTTGAATCAATATTTAATTGATAATGCGATGATAAATTTTTACTTAAAAATAATAAATCTGATGAATCTAAACCCATATCCATTAATGGAGTATCAATAGAAAAAAACTTTTTAAATTCAAATGAAAGACATTTATATATAATTTTTTTTATGTAATCAGAAATTTCTTCTAAATTATATTTATTGTTTTTTTTAATTTTTGTTTTATGATTGATTTCTATACATTTTCTATTTTTTATATCATAATTAATAAGAACGCCATAACCATTATTTTTATAGTCTAATGGTCGATAATTTGGTATTAATTTTTTAATAATTGCCCCATGTGATTCATGGAAATATAAAATTGGATCAATTAACATACCATAAATATTGCGTTTTTTAATATATTCTGATAATGATAAATTATCTAATTTATTAAAGTTTTTACATAAAGTAATTGCAACTACTAAATTTATTTTAATTTGTAAACTATAATAAATTAATGTAAATTCTAATAATTGATCCCCTAAATTTTGTTGTTGCATATTTGGAAAAATATTAACTGCTAATAATTGAGCTATTGAACCGTTAATATTATGTAATGTATCTATTGTTGTTATATTGTAATTTGCTAATTTTTTAACAGATTTAATTAATTGAGAATAAATAACTCCAGATATTTTATTATTCATTAATAATACTAATTGTCCTGCAGGATAATTACAAATACGATTTTTTATTATAAATTCAGGGGTACGTAATAATTTGTTCCAACAAGATTTTTCTAATTTCATTAATTTTGGAATATCTTCTAATAAAGCCGGACGAATACAATATGGCTTATATTTTAAATTTAATAATATGTAATTTTTTATGGATTTTATATCTAATAAATTTTTAGGTGGCTGATGATCTATAAATAAACCATTTTTAGCTGCTTCTAAAAAACATTTTTCTAAAGAATTTTCGTTTTTGTTAAAAAAATTTTCTAATATTTTATACATTATTTTTTAAATACTATTAATTGTTTAATTTTGATAATTTTTTAGTACTCTTCTTTTGAGTAGTTTTTTTATCAGATAATTTTTTAGTACTCTTCTTTTGAGTAGTTTTTTTATCAGATAATTTTTTAGTACTCTTCTTTTGAGTAGTTTTTTTATCAGATAATTTTTTAGTACTCTTCTTTTGAGTAGTTTTTTTATCAGATAATTTTTTAGTACTCTTCTTTTGAGTAGTTTTTTTATCAGATAATTTTTTAGTACTCTTCTTTTGAGTAGTTTTTTTATCAGATAATTTTTTAGTACTCTTCTTTTGAGTAGTTTTTTTATTTAAAGGCAATAATTTTCGTAAATAAGGTAACTTACCTTGTAATACTATAATATGATTGTAATTAGTATACATAGCATAATAAAATATAGAAAGTATATTTTCAGTATTTAGTTTTTTAATCTTAATGTCTTTGTAAACTAATTTTTTATTATAATTATCAATATTTATTTTATCGTTATTACATAAAGGAAAATTAATTGATAATGTTCGGCCTATAGGATTTATTTGAGATTCGATTAAACCAGACGAAGATAATTGATTTCTATACTCAGAATACATATTTACAAAAAAATTAGCAGTAGAATAATCACAATATTTATACTTCCCAAGTACTCCGCTAATAGAAGAAAATAAAACCATAAAATCTAGATTTATTCCTCGGCTTGCTATATCTAAATTAATAGCACCTAAAGCTCTAACTAATAAAATTTCTTTAAATTCACTAATATTCTTTTTAGAAATTAAATTATTTTTAATAATTCCCGCGCAGTGAAGAATACCATTTAATCCATGTTTTTTTTTTAAATTAATAGATTTTATTAATTCTAAAATAGATTTTTGATCTGTTACATCTATAGAATAATATTTAATTTTTGCTCCTCTAATTTTTAATGAATTTAATTTTTCTTTTTGTAATAAATCCAATTTAGAGCGTCCAATTAAAATTAATGTAACATTATTTGTTGAATTAATAATTTCTTTAGCAAAAATTAACCCTAATTTGCCCATACCTCCAGTAATAAGATAAATTCCATCATTTTTCCAAAATAACGGAAATGCATTTTTTTTTGAAGAAATTTTATTAAAATACAATACATATCTTTTTCCATTTAAATAACGTATATTTTGATCAAAAGGCATCAAAGAATTTTCTTGAATAATTTCTTTAATAAAATTATCTTTGTTTTTTTGATTTGTAATTTCAATTATTTGTCCAAAAAAATTTGAATTTTCTATATGAGCTGTTTTTAAAATCCCAGAAATAGAATGTAAAAATTTTATAGGAAAAATAATATTTGAACATATTTTTGATTTAAAATTCTGTATCACAATTTGAAATAATATTCGTCCATTTTTGTTAATTAAATTCTGTTGAATATATTCGAATATCTTAATAGCGCAGTCAAAAAAATAATAATCTATTTTTTTTATTATAGAAAATAAGGATAAACAAATAGCGCCAGGAATAAAAATTATTTCATTTGTAAAAAAAATTACATGTATATCATAATTTTTTTTATTAGTAACATTATTTAATGGTAAAGACAGTATTGAAGATTTTTTCCATTTTAAGGTAGTTATTACATTAGAATAATTTTTATTTAAAGAAGATGTTTTTATTTTTATATTATTTTTTTTTATATTATTTTTTTTTATATTATTTTTTTTTATATTATTTTTTTTTATATTATTTTTTATATTAAATAATTTTATTAATTTAGAATGATACGAGGATATAAAATAATTAGACAAAGAATTTAATGTATTAAATTCGAAAAATAATGTTTTAGATAAGGTGCCAAATTTTTTCTCTAAAATAATATTTAACTCCATAATTGATATAGAATTAATTCCATAAGAATGTATATTTTCATTAGGATCAAGTTCATCTATTGGATACTTTAATAATGAGGAAAATATTTTTTTAAAATACTCAATAGTTTTTTCGTAAAGTAATTTATCAGTATTTTTATCGGATTTATCTAATATGGAATTAATTGAATTATTAATATTTTTTTGATTTATTTTTTTATTATTATAATTAATTTTATATTCTTTATCTTCAAAATTAAATTTATTTGATATATATCCTTTAATCTTTATATGAATAATTCCATTTTCATTGCATAAATCAATATTTAATTTTTTTATATCTTCTTGAGCTAAATTTATAGAATCATAATATATATGTACCCACATTAATTTTGTACAAGAATTAAATATATAAATATCCTCTATAACAAATGATAATAATAATTCTTTATAATTTTTTTCTATGGAAGTTAAATTTAATTTATCTAAATATAAACCAATAATACATTGTAATGCTGATCCTATTATGGAAGGATGTAATATATATTTTTTCAATGTTATTGACATTATTTTTGGTAGTATTAATTTTGCTAATACTTGTTTTTTAGAAACATATAATTCATAAACATTACGATAAGTTGGACTATGAATTAATTTAAATTTTTTAAATAAATTATAACATTGATCGGAGTTAAATTTTTGTATATCTGATTCATTTAATATTAAATTAATATCGACATATGATAAGTTATATTTATTATAATTATTATAAGATATAAATCCTTTACTATGAATTTGTAATTCTGAGGAATCTAAATTATTTAATGTAGAATAACTAATAATTTTAAATTTAATAGTATTATTAATATTTTTATTCAATTGAATTTCAATATATTTTTCTGTATTAAAAACAAAGGGATTAATCCAGGTAATATTATGAAATTCTATTACATCAGAAGATTTATAATAATTATCTTTCGAAATAGCTGTAGCCGCACAAACCATTTCTAGATACACTATATTGGGTAATATTTTTGTTTCATTAATTGAATAATCTAATAAAAAAAATTCTTTTCCTGTTAAAAATGTTCTAAATTTACAATATTTGAAAGTTGAAATATTTTCATGAACTAATGGATGTAATTTATTTATTTTTTTTGCAATTTTATAATCAGAATCATATATTTTATTTTTTTCTATTTTTTTTATCCAATAAGATTTTTTAGCAAATGGATAACCAGGTATAGAAATTCTTTTTGGTTTTTTTGGGTATAAACATGATTCTCCATAAAGTTTTTCCCAGGAAATTTTCATCCCTAATACCCATATTTCCAGTAATTTAGTTAATTTTCCACATTTCATCCATTTTTCTAAAGCCTCTTGAATTTCTTTATCATTTATAAAAATAGAAAAAATACGTTTATTTTCTTTAATTCTTCCTAAATATAATCCCTGAAAATCATTAATTCTATCATCAATAAAAGCTTGAAGTTTTATTAAAATTTCATCAAATGAAATTGCAGTTAATGCCAATCTATGATCCATTGGATCTCTTCCTACCTGTAAGGTATATGCTAATTCAAATAAATTAATATCATTTCTAATTTTTTTAAAATGATTATTAAAATTTAAAATTTGTGTCTTTTTATATTTTTTATTAATAATTGAATATAAATTGGGATAATTTAATAATATTGCGTTTACAAATGATATAATTGAATGATCATTCAAAAGAATATTAAACGAAATATCAATACTAAATTTTTTACTTAATTTTTCTAATAATATTGCACCATAGATACAATCTAATCCAATTTGACTTAATTGATCATCAAAATTAATTTCTTTTTTATTTATATTTAAAATATTTGAAATATATTTATGTACTATGTGTGACAAAATTTTACATATATTATCATGATCATAAATTTTATTTTTAATAGATATTTCATTATTTATAGTAATGAATTTTATTAAGCTAATAGCATATTCTTTTAAAGATTCTATAGTTTTTGCAGATAAAACAATTAAAGCCATAGAGTTTGATTTATATTTAAATACTTCTTTTTTTATAGAATACTCTTCAATAACTAAATGAGCATTAACTCCTCCAAAACCAAAAGAACTAATACCAGCTCGTCTAGGTATTTTTTTTCCATTAATATCACGTAATTTTTTCCATTTACAGTTATTATGCAATAAATAAAATGGACTATTTTTTAATGTAATATACGGATTAATTTTATCACAATGTAAACTTTTAACTAAAGTTTTATATTTCATTTGTAATAATACTTTAATAACACCAGCAATCCCGGCTGCTAATTCTAAGTGTCCAATATTAGTTTTAACAGAACCAATTCCACAATATGAATTTTTAATAAATTTTTCAGAATTATTAATTTTATTTAAATCACTAAATGCTGATTTTAAAGCATTAACTTCAATTGGATCACCAAGTTCTGTTCCAGTTCCATGTGCTTCAATATATGAAATTGATTGAGGATTTATATTGGCGCGAATATATGCATTTTTAATAACTTCGGTTTGTGCTTTAGGATTTGGAGCAGTTAAAGAACTACTACGTCCACCATGATTTTCTGAGCTTCCGCAAATAACTCCATAAATATGATCACCATCTTTTTCAGCTAAACTCAATTTCTTTAAAAATAACATTCCAACACCTTCTCCCCGCACATAACCATTAGCTTTATTAGAAAATGTTTTACATCTACCATCCTCACAAAGCATTCCAGCTTTACTAAAACTAATTTGTGTTTCTGGGCTAACAATTAAATTAATACCACCAACAACTGCCTGTTCGCAATCTCCAATTAATATTGCAGATAAAGCACGATGAATAGCAACAAGTGAACTAGAGCAAGCAGTTTCTACTGGTTCACTAGGTCCATGTAAATTAAGAAAATAACTCATTCTATTAGGACCAATGGAATCAATAACACCAGTTGCACTATAACTGTCAATAGTAAAATTACTATTTGCAATTAGTTGACCGTATCCACTAGAAGCAGTACCAATAAATAATGCAGTTTTACTACCAGATAAACTACCTGGAGAATAACCTGCATCCTCTATAGCTTTCCAAACATATTGCATAAGTAAACGGTGTTGCGGGTCCATAAGTTCCGCTTCTCTAGGAGATATATTAAAAAAAGAAGCATCAAAAGTATCAATATTATTAATAAACCCTCCCCATTTAATATTTGTTTTGTTTGCTTCTTTTTTAGGGTCACCATAAATAGCTTTCCAATCCCACCGACTTAACGGGATTTCACTAATACAATCTTTACCAGATAATAAATTTTTCCAAAATTCATCAATATCTTGAGACATTGGAAAACAACCACTTATACCTATAATAGCAATTTTATTATCCAATAAGTTATATGGACTATTTTTTAATTTATTATTATAAATAGATAATAATTTTTCTTTTTTTTCAATGGAATTAGATACATCCAATTTTTTATCTAATTTTACAGATTTATCTATAAATTTCTGTTTTAAGCCAAATTTAAAAATAAACTTATCATAATATTGAACACTTAATAATTTTGAAAGAGCATTAATAGTAGGATATTCAAAAAATGTTGTTGGAGTTAATTCCAGTTGATATTTTCTATTTAGTCTATTCGCTAGATCAGAAAAAGTAATTGAATCAAAACCATAATCACTTAATTGAGCGTCATTTTCAATATCTTCTAATGAAAACTTCATTAATTTTGAAATATATTTAGATAACATTTTACAAATACAATTTCTTAATTCATTATAGTTTATATTATTAGAGTTAATTTCAGATGACGATTTATTTTCCTGAAATAATGAATCAATATTTTTTTTATTAATATCTTCTAAATAATTTCGAATTCGATTTGATATACCGTATATTACCATTATTCTTGAAATATTTAATGTTATAACTTTGTAAAGAATATTAAGACCTTGTATATCAGGCATTTCAACAATTCCACTAGTTTTTAACATCATATTCTTAACAGATTCTTGCATTTTCATGCCACCATTAGACCAAAGTGGCCAATTAATGGAAATAGTACGACCATATCTTTTATTCTGTAAAGTTAATTTATTTCTATAATCTGAAAAAATATCTAAAAAAGAATTAGCTGTAGCGTAATCAGACTGTCCAGCATTACCTAATGAACCAGAAATAGATGAAAATAATACAAAAAAATCTAAATTTAAAATTTTAGTAGCTTCATCTAAGTGAATAGTTCCATTAACTTTTGGCTCTAATACCTTAATAAATTCAGAACTTGATTTTTTATAAATAAAATTATCCATAAGTAATCCAGCGCAATGTATAATTCCATTAATAAAATTATATTTATTAATAATATTTTTTATAAATTCTTCTACCTCTATTTTTTTATTAATATCTAAACAATAATATTTAATTTTAATATTTTTTATGGATAAATTATTGATATTTTCTTGAATTTTATTATTTAAAAATGATCTACCGCATAAAATAACAACTCCTTTATTAATTTTATGTGTAATAAATTTAGCAATTAATAATCCTAACCCCCCATTTCCTCCAGTTATTAAATATATACCATTTTCCTTTAATGGAGAAAAAATAGATCGCTCATCAGAAGTAAAATTTAATTCTTTCCAGCTAAAAACTTCACGACCAATAGAACTATAACGAATTTTATTTTCATAAATTTTATTGACGCTATTAGAATAAATTATACTAGCTATATATTTAGACGAATATAAATTTGAAACATCATAATCCCTTAATCCAATTAATTGACCATGAAATTTAGTATTTTCACGATTTACAGATTGTAATAATCCTGATAAACCATTTAAAAACATACTCTTTTCATTTTCAATGAATACTATTTGTAATAAAATATTCCCTTGTAATTTAGATTTTAAAATATTTCTAATTTTTCTAAAAATGTGCAAAGAAACAGTTGTATAAATATCCTGAATAGATTCTTGTTGTATACATAAATAAAAATATTTAGAAAGTGGTATATTTTTTTTAATTTCCTCATCGATATTTTTTTGAAAATTATTATTAAAATCACATAATATAATAAAATGATTAGACCAAATAGAAAAATTAGAAAGATTTTTTATTTTGTTTTTTTTAATATCTATTTTTATATCTTTTCTAACCCATATAGGTTTATATACTAAAGCAGTAAAATCTTTTGAAAGATTATTAGTTTTTAATGAACGAGAAGATAGCCCTCTCATACAAATACAAACTTTTCCTTGTTTATCGTAAAAATCAATATCTAATTTTTGAATATTACTATTAAATAAACTATTTTTAGAGTAACGTATCCAAACCCACAGTGAAGTAGATGGTTTTGATAATAAAATAAAATATTCCAGTGCAAATGGTAATGAAACTATATTTTTATTATTTAAAATAACTTTATTTGTTTTTTTATCAAAATTTATATAACCAAAATAAGCCATAAAACCAATACAAGCCTGTAATCCTGAATCAACTAAACCAGGATGAAACATAAATTTTTTAGAATATTTATAATTTTCTTTTATATTTTTTAGTAATTTTAATTTTGCTAATACTTGAGGGGGTTTTTTTTCATTTTTCGGTGAAAAATAAATTTTTTCTAAACATTGGTGAGTTGGTCCATAGTTAATGCCCATATCATTAAATATTTGATAACAAATATTACCTAATAAAAAATTAGTATCTAATTGTATTTTTGTAAAATTTTCTAATAAATTATCAATGTTAATATTATCAATATCATTAATAATAGGCATATTTTTAGTTATTGCAATTCCTTGACTATGAATAATACGCTCATTAATATTATTTTTTTCTTGTTCACTATAAATTTGATATGAAATTTGATCATTAGTTTCTTGATTCATTTTCATGTGCAAAATTTTTGAACAATTTTCATTAACAAAAAATGATTGAGCCCAAACAATATTTTTTAATTGAATAATAGATTGATTAGATATATTTTTAATTGTTATTTTTTTTATTGCAGAACAAACCATTTCTAAATACATTACACCTGGTAATATTTTTTTATTCATTACCATATGATCAATTAGAAAAAATTCTTTTCCAGTTAATTTGGCGCTAAAATAATATTTTCCTAAATTTGATATACTATTTTTTAATAAAGTATGTGATTTTAAATAATAATCAATATTTTTTTTATTATCTAAATTTTCAATCCAATAACTTTTTTTAGAAAAAACATATGTAGGTAACGAAACACGATGTAATTTATGTTTTTTATTATCATAAATTTTTAACCAATTAATTTTTATACCTTTTATCCACCATAATGCAAGTTGTTTATAATTTTTATTATTAAAACAATCATTAATATCACTATCTGATATAAAATTCTTATTTTTAATAAAAAAAATATTTTTTTCTTTTTTTAGATTACCATAATAACAAGAGATAATATTTTCTAATTTTTCTTTATTCTTTATTGAAAAATAAATCTGCTCTAACTTTAAATATAACTGTGAAATAGAATTTACAATTATAGCTAATCTAGTTGACATTTCCTCTCTTCCTACTTGTAATGTATATGCAATATCAACTAAATTTACTATTTTTTTTTTCTCTAATATTTTTTTTACGAAATAAAAAAATTCAATAATTATATCATTTAATCTATCTATATTTTTTGCAGACAATATAATTAATACATCAGAATCAATTATTTTAAAATTATATTTTGTAGTGTTTTTAATATATTCTTCAATAACTATATGAGCATTAGAACCACCCGCCCCAAAAGAACTAACTCCTGCTCGACGAAGTAATTTATTATCATTTAATATCGGAGGTTTCCAAAAACAACCTTTTTGTAAAATATAAAATGGTGATTCTTCTAATTCAATCATTGGGTTAATATCTTCACTATGAATACTTTTATATAAGTAACTATTACGCAAAGATAATACCGTTTTAATTACACCAGCAATTCCGGCTGAAGTTTCTGTGTGACCGATATTTGATTTTATTGAACCTAATCCACAAAAATTAATATTTGATTTAGAAATATTATTTATTTTGAATAATTCTTCAAAAGCCATTTTTAAACCATTAACTTCAATTGGATCACCTAGTTTTGTACCAGTTCCATGGCACTCAATATATCCTATGCTTCTTGGATCACTTTTAGCTTTATTATGTGCTTCAATAATTAATTGTGCTTGTGATTTTGGATTAGGAGCAGTTAAAGAAGTTGACATTCCTCCATGATTTTCTGATGACCCACGAATAACTGCTAATATATTATCATTATCCTTTTCGGCTAATTTTAAAGATTTTAGAAGTATAACACCAATACCATCGCTACGCCCATAACCATCTGCATATTTTGAAAAAGTTTTGCAGCGTCCATCTTTAGAAATCATACCAATTTTATTGTACATAATATGCATATCAGGTGAAATAATTAAATTTGCACCACCAGCAATTGACATTTCACATTCTTCGTGTTGAATGCTTAATATGGCTCGATGTAATGCAACCAAGGAACTAGAACATGCGGTATCTATAACCTGACTAGGTCCATGTATATCAAGATAAAATGATAAACGATTAGGACAAAACATATGACCTAAACTAGTAAGATGCAACGAATCCATTTTTCTAGACTTATTAACCATATGAGCATAATCTTGTAAATTAATACCAATAAATATGCCAATTTTTTTACCAGATAAAGATTTTGGTGCGTATCCAGCTGATTCAATTAATTTCCAAACACATTGAATAAATAAACGGTGCTGTGGATCCATAAGTTCCGCTTCTCTAGGGGACATACCAAAAAATATAGGATCAAATTTATCAATATCTGGCGCAAATCCACCATATTTTACATTTGTAAAATTTCCTTTTTGCGGATCTCCAAATATTTTTTTCCAATCCCACCGACTTAACGGGATTTCACTAATACAATCATTTTCATTACGCAAATTTTTTTCAAGTATTTGTAAATTTGGACTATTAGGGAATATACCCTCCATAGAAATAATAGCAATTGGTTCGTAACCTATGGAATCTGATGATGTATTTATGGAATCTGATGATGTATTTATGGAATCTGATGATGTATTTATGGAATCTGATGATGTATTTATGGAATCTGATGATGTATTTATGGAATCTGATGATGTATTTATAATAAATTTAAATTTATTTATCCAATCTTTTATGTCAGTATTATTTTCTTTTATTTCTTGTTTTTCTGGTTCTTGATTTACTTTTTCTTTTAATTCTTGATTAATTTTATTTTTTTTAAAAAAATATAATTTAATTTTTTTTCTGTAACGTTTAAATAAAATATTAACTAATTCTTCTATATTTTTTGCCTCAAAAAATACAGTAGGAGCGATTGGAAAATTTAATATATTAGAAATACATCTTATAATTTCAGTAACAATTATAGAATCTACTCCATAACGAGATATATTTTCTTGCATATTCATTCGCTCTAATGGAATTTTTAATACCTTTGAAACAATATTAGCGATTTTTTTATAAAAATATATATATAATGAATTTTTTTCTTTTTTCTTTATATTTAAAATTAATTTTTCTTTATTTTGAGTAACTATTTTTTTTTTATTATTTTTTAAATCATTCCTTAAATTACTTCTTGAAGAATTAACAATTTCATTTTCTAAAAATTGTTGCATTTTTATATTAATATCCTGAAAATTACTAAGCATAATTATATATTCTCCTATTTACTCATCTAACATATCACGATACATTCTAGCGCATTTGATAAACTTCCAAAAATCCACTTCCCATAAATGTCTGTGCGAATCTATAAAATAATCTTGCCCCAAATCTGGGTTATCATTTTTTTTTGCATTAAGAAATTTTAAATAACCCTTGCTTTTTCTAATAAAAGCTTGAATATAACTGCGTATAAATTGCCCTTGCAATCTTAATCCATCACCAAGACCTGCGGCAGCATTTACGAAACCAAAAAAAAATATATTATCTAAATTTCTTGGGGCAATATGAATAAATAAATCAGGTATTCCTAATTTCCATTCCAATTTTTCTTTATCAATAAAAGGAAAATGACGATTATAACCTGTGGCATATATAATAGTATCTACCTCTATATGAGTATCATCAACAAAATGTACAATATTACCATTAAGATTTTTAATATCATCTTTTGGTAAAATATCTCCATGACCTATATGATAAAGAATTTGTGAATTCATAATTGGATGAGCTGCATCTAAAGGATGATCTGGTTTTTTTAAACCATAATCAACGCCATCAAAACCAGCTAACTTGAAAACTTGTTTTATATAAGCCATAGTTTCCTCTTTAGAAGAAAATTTATTTCCTAATTGTAGCATCCATTGAGGAGTTGGTTTTCCATCTATAAATTTAGGGTAATAATGATACCCTCTTCTAGTGCTATGATAAACTTTTTCAGAGTGATGAGATGCATCTACCGCAATATCACAACCAGAATTTCCTGCTCCAACAACTAATACTCTCTTGTTTCTAATTTGATCTGGAGATTTATAATCCATAGAATGCAAAATTTCTCCACTAAAATAACCTGAATAATTTGGATAACGAGCAACTCGTTGAGCACCATTACAAACAGCAATAAAATCATATTTTTTTTTCTTGCCATTTGAAAGTTCTACTTCCCAAATATCTTCATATTGTTCTAAATTAATTACTTCAGTATTAAAAATAGAATGATTATATACATCAAATTTTTTTGCATAAGATCGTAAATAATCAAGCATCATGCTATGATTTGGATAAACAGGATAATTATCTGGCATTGGATAATCTGGAACTTGTGTATTAAATTTTGGTGAAATAAGATGTAATGATGGATATACTCGACCACAGGAAGCTTGACTATTCCATACTCCACCTAAATCTGACTCCATTTCGTATAAATCATAGTTAATATTACCTTCACTTAATTCACGACCAAGACCAATACCCAAGGGGCCGCCTCCAATAATACATAATTTAATATTTTTATTTTTATATTTCATAATTTTATGTTTTATAAAGAATTTATTATAATAAAATAATTTATACTAATAATTTAAAAAATAAAAATTATGCTTTAATTCTTTATTTTTAGTATAAATTTTATAATAATTTAAAAATTATATTTTTTTTGCTGTAACAATAATATAACCAAGATTTTTACTCATATATTTAAATAAATAAAGCCAATTATCTATAGATTTTTCTGGATTAGGTATAGATTTATAAATTTCTTTTTTGTATGTTAAAGTAGCTTCAGTTAATTTTGAAACTAATAATGGCATTACATGAGAAGTAATATCATCAATTTTTATTAATTCAAATCCAGATTTATTTAGTAAATCTGGGTAATGTTCTACTAAAATAAAATTAGAATGAATATTTTTTTTGACATATTCTTTAAATTTATTATCATTTTTACTAACAGATAATAAAGGTAAATCAGTTAAGGTTAAAATAGACCCAGATTTTAATACTCTTCTTGCTTCATTTAATGCGGCACTATGATTCATATGAAAAATTGATTCAAAAAACCATCCACCATCAAAACTGTCATTATCAAATGGTAAATTGAGCGCATCACCATGTAAAAAATTAACTTTATCTAATAATCCTTCCGCTTTCGCAGTTTTCATTGCACTTTCTTGTTGAAATTTACTGATAGTAATACCATCAACTCTACACCCTTTGGCTTTAGCTAAACGAATTCCAGATAATCCAAATCCACAACCAATATCAATAAAACGTTGTCCTTTAGTAATAGAAGTTTTATTAATCATTATTCTTGAAAGTTTATCTGATCCTTGCGCAAAATTATCTTTAGAATTACTTTCATCCCAATAACCCCAATGCATATGCCCACCAAATAAAACTGATCCTATTTGACCTTCTGGGGAATCATAAAGGGTAGCTACTGTTTTTTTTCCTTTATTTCCTTTATTTTCTTTAATGTCTTTATTTTCTTTGATGTCTTTAATATCTTTATTTTTATTCTTTTGAGTATCTATTTTATTCATTTTTAAATATCCTTAAAAAATTAAAATATATTTGAAAAAATTATTTTTTATTAATCAATAAAATTTTTTTATTAATTTGAAAAACATTATTTTTAAATACTACTTACGAAGTAAGTAAAACTTATATTATAAAATATAAATTATCAATAATATAATTTGACTTAATTTTTAATTTTATAGAAATTAAAATAATAAAAATTATTTAAAATTTTAAATTTTTAATAATTAATATTTTTAATTTATCATTAATGATTAGGAAAAAAAACTTGAAATTTTTTATTAAGATATTCAGAACATGCTAACATTAAATCTTCTGAAATCTTATTAACATAACGATTACGCCAATTTTCTAAAGAAGTTTTTTTAATCCATTGATTATAAGCGCCCATAGCAGGACCAGTATGTACTTGATAATCTATTTTATCACCTTCTCCCTTAAGAGCAATACGCATAGCATAAATAAAATACCAACGAAAAATTAATGCCATTTTTATTTTAGGAAATTTTTCTGCTTTTTCAATTTCTTCTGGTAATTCTTTTAAGTAATATGATTTTGTTTCTTGATATACTTCATCAAAACTTCTTTTTAAATAACGATCTTGTATTTCTCTTTGCATTACTGATGGAATTTGATCAAGAGAAGAGTAAACTCGCCAAATATCATATAGTTTATTAGCTCTCATTGGAAATAAAACTCCACGTTTTAATACTTGTATTTTTGATCCTAATTCAAACATATCTCCAGCAGGAGCATATGCTGTATCTTGTATATTAATATCCTGAAGCATATCTTTAACAATATCACTAGTACCAGCTTCAACTGTACATTGATTAATAGAGCCAGTAACAATAAAGTCAGCTCCTAATAAAAAAGCGCAGGCAGCAGCTTCTGGTGTACCAATTCCTCCTCCACTACCAATTCTTACAAAATTATAAAAGTTATATTTTTCTTGCATTTTATCACGTAAACGTATAATTGTTGGTAATAAAACTGACGTTACACCCATATCAGTATGACCAGCGGAATCAGCTTCAACACATATATCAGAAGCTAATGGTATTTTTTGTGATAAATCAGCTTCTTTTTGAGAAATATGATTATTTAATAATAATTTATTTACTATTTCAGACGGAGCTGGATTTAAAAATAATAATGCTATTTCTGGTCTTGAAACTTTTGCTATAATACGATTATTTGATATAATCTTACGATTATTATCAACATGTAAACCTTTTAAGCGAAATTTCACCAAAGATGGTGTAATTTGAACAAAAGCAGATGCTTCTATATTATGTACATCATAATCCAATAAAAGATTAACTAAATCCATTTCATGTTTTAAATTAGATAAATTAGCTAATACATTCATTCCATAAGATTCATTGTTTTTTAATATAGACTTAATTTTTTTTAAAGCTTCTTCAATTTCTAACAATGACATACCACCTGTACCATAAAAGGATAAATAACCAGATTTACTCATACTAGTAACAAGTTTTACTGAGGAAATTCCTTTTGCCATTGCGCCAGCAACATAACTAAAACGTACATTATAATCTTTTCTAAATTGTACGGAACCTAAATTTTCTGGTGTTATAATCATAAAATAAAAATTAATATTATTTAAATATAAAAATTTGTTAATCAATATAATAACTTATTAAGTCTACTTATTAGTATTAATAATGACTTATTAAGTCTACTTATTAGTATTAATGTGGTATTATATTACTAATTTATTTTTAAAAGAAATTTAATAGTTTTAAAAATTTATTTAAAAATAAAAAACAAAAATAATAAAATACAATATCTTAAAATATAAAATTTTAATAAAATTCTAAAAAACATGAAACTTATGCGTTATAATCATATTCCCAAAATTAATATAATATCTTATATTTTATTTTTTCTCTCTTTTTTTACAGTATTTTTTTCTGGAAAAATTGTCAGTAAAGAAATAAAAATTGGAACATCAATACCATTAACTGGACAATTTTCTAATATTGGTAAATATTATCACGATGCTTATAAATTTACTATTGATAAAATAAATGAAAGTGGAGGTGTGAAAGTTAATAATTCATTTAAAAAATTATCTCTTAAGTTATATGATAATCAATCAAATATCGGTATTAATAAGTGTCAATATATTAAACTAATCACAGAAGATAATATTAATTTTTTATTAGGACCTTTTTTAAATAATTTTATACTTAATAATTCTTTTATTTCCGAAAAATACAAAACTATTATTATGCAAAGTTGTGGAATTTCAAACCAAATTTTATCAAATAATTTTAAATATGTTTTTGGTTTATTTATACCAGCTAAAAATTATTTTCAAGATACTATAGAAATTTTAAAAAAAATGAAAATAAAAAATGAAAAAATTGTGTTTCTTTATGTTAATGATGCATTTCATTCTGCTATTGCAAATGGAGTATCTTTAATATTTAAAAAATTTAATTTAAATAAAATTATAAATAAAAATTATTCATTAAATACTATTGATTTCACCTCATTAATAGCACAAATAAAAAATATAAACGCAAAAATAATATTTTTTTCTGGATATGAAACAAATATTATTAATTTTATACGACAAATTAAAATTTTTAAAATAAAACCTATGTTTTTTTCATTGACTTCTGATTTATTAAATAAAAATATTAGGAATTTACTAAAAAATGAAAATAATTATACTTATGGTATAACTCCCTGGTTGCCTAATTTTAATTTTAAAGATCGTTGGTTTAGTAATGCTAAAAATTTTTCAAATGAATATAAAAAAAAATTTGGATATTATCCTGATTATCATTCAATTTTTGCTGTAATTGATATTGAATCATTAGTATATGCAATAGAAAAATCAAATGATCTTAATCCATTAAAAGTAAAAAAACAGTTAAAAAAATTAAATTTTAATAGCATATATGGTAAAATTACTTTTAATAAAAATAATAAAATGATAATATCACAAAATGTTATTAAAATTCAAAATAATAAATTAGTTCCAGCTAATAGTTAAATATTTTAATGATTTTTAAAATCTAAAAATAATGAATTTACTAATACAAATTTTTATTAATGGTATTTTACAAGGTGGTTTTTATATCATAATAGCGTTAGGATTGGCACTAACTTGGGGAATACTTAATATTCCTAATCTTACCCATGGGACATTTATTGTATTAGGTGGTTATATAACATGGTATTTATATAATAATTTTAATATAGATCCATTATTAAATTTACCAATTGTAGCATTAATAATGTTTATATTAGGTTATATTATACAACGTTTATTAATTAATTTTGTTATAAAAGCACCAAAATTTAATACTCTTTTGCTTACTTTTGGATTAGATATGTTGTTAACCAACATAATACAATTAATATTTTTAACAAATTCTTATATTATTAATCCGATTTATGCAAGTAAAAGTATAACATTTGGAGATTTTTTATTTCCTGAAATTAAATTAATAGCATTTTTCATAGGAATTTTTTTAGCAATTGGCATGTGGTTTTTCTTATTATATACTAAATTAGGATATTCAATTCGAGCCACAAGTCAGAACAAAATAATTGTACGTTTTTGCGGGATAAATCCAGGACATTTATATGCGATAACTTTTGCTATTAGCTCAGCTATTTCTGGAATTGCTGGCGCATTTTACGGAATGATATTTCAAATTAATCCATATATTGGTCCTATGCTTACGACTAAATCATTTATAATTTCTAGTATTGGAGGATTAAATAATCCAATTAATATAATTTTTGGGGCAATATTATTAGGTATTGTGGAATCTTTAACTACATTATACATTGGACCAACTTTTACTGATTTATTTAGTTTTAGTATTTTAGTTTTAATATTTTTTTTTCGTCCAAATGGATTAATGGGAAAAGTTAGATGAAAAATTTAAAATTATTTAAATATTCTATTTACGTATTAATATTGATATTATTAATTTTTTTACCTTCATACGCTCCAGATGTATTAATGCAATTTAGTATTAATGTTTTATTATCATCTGTTTTGGCGCAAAGCTGGAATATTATTGGAGGTTATACTAATTATGTTTCTTTTGGTAATTCAGTATTTTATGGTCTTGGTAATTATTGTACAGCAATAACAATAAAAAGATTTAATTTTTCTTTTGGTATTAGTTTAATTTTTAGCATATTATTAGTTATATTTTTTGTAATATTTATTAGAAAATTTATTTTTCGTTTAAAAGGACAGTATTTTGCAATTACAACTTTAGCTATTTCTCAAATAACAATGTTGATTTTATCTAAAGTAAAATTTACTGGAAAAAATATTGGATTAATAATTCCAGAATTTAATAATGATACTTTTTTTTATGAAATATATTTATTATTATTAATAATTATAACATTAAATATTTATTTTTTAACTAAAAGTAAATTTATATTAGGATTAATTGCGATTCGTGAAAACGAAGAAAATGCAATAGCATTAGGTATTAATACTAATTTTTATAAAACATTAATTCTAATATTTTCTGGTACATTTGTTGCATTAGCAGGGAGTGTTCATGCTTATTGGGTTTCTTTTGTAACCCCAGATAGTGCTTTTGATACAAGTCTTAATATAAAAATGATTCTTATGACAGTTTTAGGTGGTTTAGGAACAATAATTGGTCCAATTATAGGTTCATTTTTGTTTTTATTTTTATCAGAAATAATGGTTAATAATTTTACTGGTATTGCCAATATATTTCTTGGATTTATAATTATAATTTTAATAATAATTATGCCTAATGGTTTTATAAAAATTTTCACTAATTTTCATAAAATTAATAAAAATTACTTTATTAAAAAAATTAAAAAAAATAAATTATGACATCTATTTTAAAAATTTTTAATGTTACTAAATGTTTGAACAATTTTTTAGTAATTAATAATGTAAATTTTTCATTAAAAAGGGGTGAAATATTAGGAATAACTGGAAATAATGAATCTGGTAAAACAATACTTGCACGTATAATTAGTGGATTTATAATACAAGATAAAGGAGATATATTTTTCCAAAAAAAAATAATTAATTCTTTTTTACCATTTAAACGAGTTAAATTAGGTATTATTCATATATTTCAAAATAAAAATTTATTTAATAATTTATCTGTTTTAGATAATGTAACAATTAGTATATTATTTGGATCAAATGATAATATTAATCTTATTTATTCACGTCAAAAAGCATTTGAATATTTAAAATTTGTAGGTTTGCAAAAATTTTTTAATTCCAAAATTAATACATTAACTCGGCTTAATAAACAAAAATTGAAATTAGCGAAAGCTTTTGGTGCAAAACCCAAAATAATTTTATTAGATGAAATAATGTCTGGTTTAAATAAAATTGAAGTTTTAAAATTAGCTAAAATAATTGAAAAAATTCGTAATTTAGATATTAGTATTTTATTTATTGATAAAAATTTCAGTGCTATTAAAATTTTAGTGGATCGTTTATTAGTTTTATATCGTGGTAATAAAATAGCAGATGATTTTCCAAAAAAGATATTATCTGATAAAATTTTACTAAATAAATTGAGTTAAAAATATGAAAAATTTAAATAAAAAATATCCAATTTTAGAAATTAAAAATTTATACTTAAAGTATAATAATAAATTAATTTTAAATAAAATAAATTTAAATTTTTTTTCCGGAGAAATAGTAACTTTAATTGGGAAAACAAATTCTGGAAAAACTACTTTTGCTCATGCAATATATAACATGTTACCATATGCTGGTAAAATTATTTTTAATAAAAATAAAATATATAAATTAACATATGACAAAATTTTTAAACTAGGATTAGTCTATGTTATGCAAAAAAATAGATTATTTGAACAAATAACAGTAGAAGAAAATTTATTAATAGGAGCTTATTTAAGAACTAATAAACTTTTAATTATGAGGGATTTAAATAAAATATATTCAATATTTCCTAAATTATTTGAACAGCGCATGCAATTAGCTATTAATTTATCCAATGGACAAAAAAAAATATGCTCAATAGCACGCGCATTAATGGCTTCACCAAAATTTATAATTATTGATGAAATTAGCTTTGGAATTACAAATAAAATAATAAATAAAATAATAAAAATATTAATAGAAATACAAAAATTTGGTACAACTATTTTTTTGATAGAAAAAAATATACAATTAATTATACCTATTTCTGATCATATTTATATTATAAAAAAAGGAAGTATTATAAAATCACAAAATTATAGAAATAACTAAGAGTTATAAATATAATATGAATGTAAAATTATCCTATAAATTTATGAACTGGAAAAACAATGACAAAAAATAATATTTTTAATGTTATTAAAAAAAACATTTTAGACACTTTACCCAAAATATCACCACATATAATTTCATATGAAAAAAAATTAGTTGATTTAGGCGCAAATTCTGTAGATAGAATTGAAATTATTATAATGTCAATGAAAGATTTAAATATAAAAATTCCATTACTTAATTTTTCTAAAGTATCTACAATTGAAGATTTAATAAATGTATTTTTTGCAAAATTAAATTAATTAAACCATTTATAACGCCTATAAAATCCCTTAATTTCTACTAAAAATATTCTTTTTTGATTATTTTTTTTTAATGATTTTTTTATAAATTTCCATATATTTGGTAAAATATTAGTGTCTAAAACTGCATCCCTTGTACCAAATTTAACAACATTTTTATCTTTTATTAATACTTCATATTCATTTATATTTAATTGATAACGAGAATCTAAATATTTTTTAATATTTAGTAATTTAATTTTTTTTTGACTAATAGATGTTGCAACACCACTATAAAATTCAGAACTACAACCCGATCCATATGAAAATAATCCAATTCGCTTAGGAAAGTTAAAATCTCCATTTTCAATAATACTAATTAAAGAAACCATAATAGTTCCCCCCATAATATTACCAACTTTTTGACAAAATATTAAACCTAATTTTACACGTTTTTGAAAATCTTTTTCAATATCAATTTTATCAATATTAGAGCTATGTTGACGCATCATATAACGATGAGCACCATTAACCATACCACCAAAAGGAGTATGAAAACTCAAATAATCAAAAGAAGTTTTATAATTAACATTAGGTACACGTTTTTTATATTCTTTAAAACTTTGAGCACAACAATCTAAATATGATAATAAAGATAAATCTGCATTTCCGGCTTCACTATCGGGTATTGGACGACATGTATCCATTACTTCAAAACTATAATATCCATTAGAACCAATATCAAATTGAAATATTTCAGGTTTATCACTGATCAACATAGCTACAGCTCCTGCGCCTCCACTTGGTTCAAAAAAGGCCCATTCCATTGTTAATTCATTTTTATCTTCTGTAACAAAAAAACGAGAAATATCGGTGGCAATAACCAATGCTTTAGCACCTGGAGATACTTTAGATAAAATAAAATTAATCGCCATTTGTAAACCAGCTGTACAAGAATAACAGGCTTGTTTTAATTCAAATAAACGACAATTACGATTTAAACCTAAATAATGATGAATATATGTGCTCATTGATTTTCCAAAATCAATTCCTGATTCGGAGCATGTAATAATTAACTCAATGCTATTTTTATCGATATTCGATAAATTATCAATTAATGGGGCTGCGGCATTAATAGCAAAACTAACTGGATCTTCATAAGGCAAAGAAACAGATTTTTGTTGCATAAGTAAATTTTCAAAACGCACAGTATCTAGTTTTCTGTATTTAGCTAATTCAATAACATCAATAAATACACTGCCTCCATACAAATTAATTGCCTCAATTCCAACTTTTATCATATTTTTTCTCATTAAATAATATTAAAATTTTTGTATATGTAATATTTAAAATACTTTTTAAATATAATTATAAATTATATGCTTTATAATTTTTATAACGGTATTTTATTATTTCTTGAAATTTTACTAATATCAACAGATTCTTTATAAAATTGAATTTTATTTTCTGAAAAATTTAATAAAAAGTTATTAAAAGATTTTCCATGTAATTTGTTTTTTAACTTTATTTTAACATCATATATTGGAAGCATACGAATAACATAAATTTCTCTTGCCTGTTGTGTATTTTTCCAGTATTCTGCAAAATGAAAATTTTTATTATTAAATAGTAAAACTTTACCTTTTGTTTCAATAGTTTCAGTAAAATCATTAATATATTGTGTCTTTACTAAAGAAAGCATATTTTTATATATACTCATTAGTTCTTGGTGCATTGTGCTTTTAATAAACGAATTAATTTTAGAATAATTAATTAAATTAGGATCAATATAATTATTTTTATCTAAATAAATTATATTTTTTGAAAAATATTCATATAATAATTTTAATAGCATATTTCCTGGAATTTTTAGTTTTTTTTCTGGTAAAACTTTAAGTTTTCCCCCATTAATATAGTTTAAATCAACTAAAGGAATATATATACTTAAATCATTTTCAGTTTCATAAAAATGATGAAAATTTGGTAAATCACTATGTATTCCAGCTGCTGAAGATAAATGATTACTATGCAAATACATATCATATGATACAAGCATATAATGAGCTTTAAAAAAACGAAAAAAACCTTTTTCAGATAATTCTTTTAATACTTTTTTGATAAAAATTTGTTCACAATAAACAGCTTTGCTATAAGATTTATTATAAAAATTTTTAACCGATATTTTTGCAAATTTTGGAAATACTTTTAAAAAAAAATTAAAAAATTTTTTTTGCATCATATATGCAAGATGTTCATTATAATCAAAAAATTTTGGAAAATCATTATGACCTATTTTTTTTCTTGTATAGTATTCCTGGATTTCATTAACTAAATTATTGCTTAAAGAAATATTAGTTTCAATAAATCCATTAGTATAATATTCCATAAAATATTTTTCTTTAAGAATTTTAAACACTATAAGCTCCTTATATTTAAATTATTTTAATAAATACTTAAATAAATTTTTGAAAATTATTAATTATTTTTAAAAATACTTATTCCCATGGAAAATAACCAGTATTCATATAATAAGAAATTTTTTCTAAATTTTTAGAATCAGAAAATAATTTATGGTTAGTAGAAATTGCATTATTTTTTGAATTTAATAAAATATTATTTAATTCATTTATATATTTTTTATAATTTTTAATGCTATTTTTTGATAAATATTTAAGACGCAAGAGATGTTTATGTAATAGTAAATCATTATTATTTGAAATGGCATCAACTAAATTCCATTCTAATGCTTGTTTTGCTGTAATTGGTTTAGTCATTAAAGTCATATAATTTGATCTTTGAAAACCTATACGTCTAATTAAAAATGGTAAAACACAAGCTGGAAATAAATTAAATAATAATTCAGATAAACTAAATTGAGCATCGTGATTAGCTAAAACTATATCACAAGCTGCAATAAAACCAATCCCCCCAGCATTTACTCTACCGCTACATATATTAGATAAACTAATAAATGGCCCACATGATAACAGATACCATAATTCATATAATTTTTTTGATTCTATTGGATGGTTTTTTTTTATTATTTCGTCAAAATCAGCTCCTAAACAAAATATTTTTGGTAATCCTTCTAAAACAACAATATGAAAAGGATTAGATGAATCATTTTTTTTTAAAATATGAAGACATTCATTAATCATAGAATTATTAATCATATTATTATTTTTTTTATTACAAAATCGTATAAAACAAATGGATTGTTTTATATTCACTTCAATAGTTTCATAATTCATATTATTTGTAATTTTTATGTAAAAATTTGAATTATCTAATAAAAATTTTAACAAAATATAGTATATTTTAGATAAAATTTTATAGAAAATTAATTATAAATTTTAACTGCTGTTATTAAATAGTTATAACTTATTCCAGCAAAAATATCAACATTTGGTTTTTTATTTTGGATAATAAATTGAATTTTTTTATTTTCATAAAAAATTTTAATATCTCTCATATCTATAAAATTATTGATTTCACTTGAAATCGCTTTAATAATTGATTCTTTAACACTAAATAATATTGTTGATGAATCAATATTCAAACCAAATTTATCCATTATGTCTATTTCATTTTTATTAATCACAAACATTGATTCTAAATATTTTAATTTATTACTATATTTTGGGAAATAAATAATATCAATACCAATATTTGTTAAAAAAGGTATTTTTTTCATTATTACTACGGTACATAATTTATTATCATGACTAATACTGCCATTTATTTTATCTGGCCATATTGGATTTTTTAAATATCCAGTTAATATTTCTGTTTCTGGGAATCCAAAATATTTCAATCCTTTTCTAGATAACCATCGTCCTGTTGAAAATTCTTTTTTTCTCTTGGAGACTGCATTAATTACTAATTTTTTTTCTTCTGGTAATATTGGATAATTATCAATTTTTGCTGTTTCTATAAATGTTTTTTTTGGAAACCATTTATATAAAATATTATTTATATTAGCAATAATTTTATCTTCTTTAATATTCAATGTATATTTGATATTTAATTAATAATTTTCATGATTTTTATCTTTATAATTTCCTTAAAAAGATAAAGAAAAATAATTCTATTTAAAATTTTACACAAATATAAATTTTATGTAAATTGATACATATATAGTAAATTATATCTTCAACTATATAATATAAAAAATTTATATTTCTTAAAATAAAATAATTTTTTAAAAATATTTTTTTTATATAATATTAATATTGAATAATATTTTTTATTTTTTATAAATATTTTTAAAACAAAATAGGTAAATAAACAATGAAAACATATCTTTTTCCTGGGCAAGGTTCTCAATATGTTGGTATGGGACAACTTTTATTTGATAAATTTCCTGATATTATAGAAAAATCAAATAATATACTTGGATACTCTATTGAAGAGTTATGTTTAAAAAATTCAAAAAATCAATTAAATAAAACAGAATATACTCAACCTGCACTTTATATAGTTAATGCGTTATCTTATAGAGATCATATTAAAAATACTGGTGAATATGCAGATTTTTTAGTTGGACATAGTTTAGGAGAATATAATGCATTAGAAAGCGCTGGTGTATTTTCTTTCGAAGATGGGTTACGTCTAGTTCAAAAAAGAAGTAAATTAATGAGTCAAGTTTTAGATGGCGCTATGGCAGCTGTAATTGGAATTAATTATAAAAAAATTTTAAATATTTTAAAAGAAAATAATTTAAATACAATTGATATTGCTAATTATAATACATTAAATCAAATTATTATCGCTGGCCCTAAAAATGATATTAATAATGCACAAATTTTTTTTGAAAAAAATAATGCAATATATATACCATTAAATGTTAGTGGACCATTTCACTCAAGATATATGAAACCTATATATAAAAAATTTAATAATTTTTTATTGGATTTTGTTTTTCATTCTCCAAATATCCCAGTTATTTCTAATTTTGAGGCATTACCTTATTCTATAGAAAAAATTACAAACAATCTATCAAATCATTTAATAAATCCAGTAAAATGGTTTGATAGTATATATTATTTACTAAATAAAAGTAAAAATGAAATGGAATTTATGGAAATTGGTCCTGGAACAGTATTAACTAAATTTATAAAAAGTATTAAAAATGAATACAAAAAAGATTGTGTCATTAAAGATGATATTTTAGAACAATCACAAGAAAAAAAAATTGAAAAATGGAATAACAAATATCCAATTGGAACAAAAGTTAAAGTAAAAGGTTATAAGGATATATTAATTACTAAAACTAAATCCATGCTTCTTTTTGAGAATAAAGCGGTTATTTATATTGAGGGCTATAATGGTTATTTTCTTTTAGATGATGTTCAACCAATACAATAAAATTTTTATAGCTTTTAATAAAAAAATTTTTTATTAATTTATTAAACATAAAATAAAAAAATTTTAAAATTTAAATTTTTAAAAATTTAATTTGAATTAAGAATAATAAATTAATTTATTTATTAAATGGATTAATTGTAATTCTAAAAAAAATTAAAATTATTATAAGATATATTCTTATTAAAAATTAAAAAAATTAAATTGCTATAGGCGCATAAATAGATTTTTGCGGATTATAAGAATTAATTTGAAAATCTTCAAAATTATAATCCAACGATGATTTTGGTTTACATAAAATAGTTAAATTTGGTAATGATCCTGGATTTCGTAGTAACTGTTTACGAGCCTGATCTAAATGATTTAAATATAAATGACAATCACCTCCAGTCCATATAAAATCACCAACCTTTAATCCTGTTTCGTGTGCTATTATATGAATTAATAACGAATATGAAGCAATATTAAATGGTAATCCTAAAAAAATATCCGCACTACGTTGATATAATTGACAAGATAATTTATTATTTGCTACGTAAAATTGAAATAATATATGACAAGGAGGTAATTTCATTTTATGAATATCGGAAACATTCCAGGCTGAAACAATAATTCTACGAGAATTAGGATCAGTTTTAATTTGTTTTATAACCCCTGACAATTGATCAATATATTTTCCTTGTAAAGTTGGCCAAGATCTCCATTGATAACCATAAATAGGCCCTAAATCACCATTTTCATCAGCCCATTGGTCCCATATTTTTATATTATTTTTTTTTAAAAAATTAATATTAGTTGATCCAGATAAAAACCAAATCAATTCGTATATAATAGATTTAACATGAAGTTTTTTTGTAGTTAACAATGGAAAACCTTTTTGTAAATTAAATCGCATTTGATAACCAAAAATTGATAATGTTCCCACTCCTGTTCTATCTATTTTTTTAATTCCAGAATTATACACATGACGCATAAAATTTAGATATTGATGCATTTTAAAAAATATTAATAAAAATAAAAATTTAATTTTACTTATATAGTATCACTATATAATATAACATTATTGAAGAATTCATTAACTAAATATTAAAAAGAAAATTCAATATGTCTCCATCTTCGACAAGATATTTTTTTCCTTCTGATCGAATTTTTCCAGCATTTTTGCAACCTTGTTCTCCTTTATAAAGTAAAAAATCTTTATAAGAAATAGTTAATGCTCTAATAAAACCACGTTTTATATCAGTATGAATAATTCCTGCGGCTTGTTCTGCTGTTGTACCATTTGGTATAGTCCATGCTCTAATTTCTTTTTTTCCAACTGTAAAATAAGTCCGCAAATCAAGTAAAGAAAAACTAGCTCGAATTAGATCATTTAATTTTGTTTCTTTTAAACCTAAATTATCTAAAAAAAACTTTTTATCTATATTATTTAAATCAGAAATTTCTTCTTCTAACTTAGCGCAAATAATAATTATTGGTATATTTTGATTATGAGCATATATTTTTAATTGATCTAATAATAAATTATTTTTAAAACCATTTTCTTTTACATTTGCAACAAATATAATTGGTTTAATAGTAAGTAGATTTAAGAATTTGATTGACATTAATTCTTCATTATTAAGTGACATCAATCGAATTGGTATCGATTTATTTAAATTAAAAATAATTCGTTTTAATAATTTAAGTAATTCAATTGAATGTTCATTTTTTAAAAAAAACTTTTTATTTTCTTTATCAATATATTTCTCAAGTATAGCTAAATCCGATAAAATTAATTCTGTTTGAATTACTTCAGCGTCATGAATTGGATTAATTTCTCCCGATATATGAGTGATTTTATCGTCTTTAAAACACCGAATTACATGTATAACAATATTTGTTTCTCGAATATGCGCTAAAAATTTATTTCCTAAGCCTTCCCCTTTTGATGCGCCAGAAACTAAACCCGCAATATCAACCAATTTAATTATTGCTGGAAAAATTTTCTTTGTTTTAACAATATTATTTAAATGTTTTAATCTCTTATCTGGGACTTCTATAATACCAATATTAGGCTCAATGGTACAAAATGGATAATTTTCAGCAGAAATCTTTAATTTTGTTAATGCATTAAAAAGAGTTGATTTTCCAACATTTGGTAACCCAATTAAACCACATTTTAGATTCATTATTTTAAAATCACTTATAAAAATTTAACTTTATTTTTTTATTATATACAATTATTTTATATTATTTTTAAATTCACTAAAAATATTATTGATATATTTTAATAAAATTTATAATATTTTTGTTATCTTATTTAATTTTATTTATTAAAAAAATTATGCATATAAAATCAGAATTTATAAAAAATCATATTTCTTCCTGTATAAATTGTTTATATATTAATGTTCAAGGTAAAAATAAACACTTTAAACTTACAATAGTATCTCCTATATTTTTAAATAAAAATTATGTTGAACGTCATAAAATAATTTACTCATTATTAAATGAATACATTATAGAAAATAAAATACATGCATTATCTATTAAAACATTTACTCCAGAAGAGTTTAAAAATTAATATTCAAATTAATTATTTTATAAAAAATAATATTTTAAATATATAAATTATATTTATATTATATGATAGCTAAAATTATTGATGGAAAAAAAATAGCTAAAAATTATTTTTTAAATATTACGAAACGTGTACGTAAATTAATTTCAATTGGTAAAAGACCTGGATTAGCTATGATTTTAGTTGGAAAAAATTTAGCTAGTAAAATTTATATAAAAAATAAAATAAATGCTTGTAAAAAAACAGGTATCTATTCTATTTGTGAGAAATATGATTCTAATATTAGTGAATCAGAATTAATACATAATATTCATATTTTAAATAAAAATCCATTAATTCATGGAATACTAGTACAATTACCATTACCAAAGCATATTAATGCAATTAAAATAATTGAGTCAATTTCCAGTAATAAAGATGTTGATGGTTATTCAATAATTAATTCTGGAAAATTAATGTCAGATTTACCTGGATTTCGTCCGTGTACATCTTATGGTTGTATAAAAATGATTAAAAGCACAGGTATTAATATAAATGGTAAGCATGCAGTAATTATTGGGCGGAGTAATATTGTAGGAAAACCAATGGCATTGCTATTATTAAAATATAATGCAACTGTTACAGTTTGCCATAGCAAAACTAAAAATATTAAAAATTATACAAAACAAGCGGATATTATAATAACAGCTGTTGGAAAACCAAATATTATTACAGGGAATATGATTAAAATAGGGTCAATAATAATTGATGTAGGTATAAATAGAGATATTAATAATAAAATACGTGGAGATGTTGATTTTTCTAGTGTTTTACCAATCGCAGGATTTATTTCTCCTGTACCTGGTGGAGTTGGTCCTATGACAATTGCTATGCTTCTTATTAATACAGTTGAATCCGCAGAAAAATCTTAAATATTAAATTTAATTAAATTTAAATAATCTAATATGACTAATATTTATTTTCATAGCAATATCAGTAATAAACTAATTTATACATGTAAATTAGTACGAAAATTAATAAAAAAAAATAACATTATTTTATTAAATAAAAATTCTAAACAACAAAAAGAATTTGATATAGCATTATGGAGTTTTTCAATAACAGATTTTTTGCCTCATGTAAGTATTAAAAATATATATGCAAATATAACTCCAATTATTTTAATTACGGAAACGGATATAAAAAATAATAATATACTTACATGCTATGATACACTTATTAATGTATCTAATGTAATACCAAAAAATTTTACCAATTTCAAAAATATATTTGAAATTATATCTACTAATGAAATTGATAAAATTTTTGGTCGTAATCGTTATCGTTTTTACAAAAATAGTGGATATTTTCTAAATCACTTTAAAAATAATATAAATTAAATTATTTATTTAAATTTTTACAAAAAACAAATGCTAATAGCAATAAACAAAAAAAAGATAGAGGATATTCTGTTTTGTATTTTAATATTTTTTGATTTTTGAAAAAATGGTCTCAAATAACTAGAAGTAATAGCAAACAGTAACATAACACTTGAATCTATAATTGTCATCGTTAATGACATAATAATTATTTGTGGGACTATAGGATAAATTGGAGTAAGACAGGCTGGTAAGGTTGAAATAAGACAAGTAATGGCTTTTATATTAGTAATTGTTGTAAAAAAACCGCGTATAAAACTTTTTTTTTTACTAATAGTTTCGCAAATATAAGTTGAATCTTTTTTATTAATAGATGCACACCACATTTGGAATGATGTATACATTAACCATATTATTCCAAATATCTTAATGAAAATTAAGATAGAACTTGATGATAATAATAATTCAGCCCCCTCAGATATAGCTAATATAATTAATACTAAAGCTATTTCTTGTCCAATTATTAATGATAATGTCTTCCTCCATCCATATCTTAAAGCATGATTTATTGTTAAAATATTTCCTGGACCAGGAGAAATCGAAGTAATAATAGAAAATAAAAGAAAAGAAATCCATGTTTTGAATATCATATTTAACTATTAATTTATAGAATGATTGATATATTTTATTTAAATAACTATTTTAATCTAACTAAATTAAATAATTTGAACATATTATAAACCATTTTAATAAATGATAAAAAATTTTTTAAATATTTTTATTTTTTAATAAATTATCAACAATATTTTTATCAACTCGTGTCATTAAATGTCTATATTTATTAATTTTATGATTTTGTGTTAAAGGTGTAAAAATATTAATCCACTGTAATGGTGAAATATTTAAAAATGTTTCTACTGACTTAGCTAAATTTGGTAAGATCGGTTTTAAATAAATTGTTAAAATACGGAATGCTTCTAATAAACGACTAGAAATTTTATGCAACTTTTCATGATATATATTATTTTTAGCTAATTTCCATGGTTTATTTTGATCAAAAAAAATATTAATAAAATTAGTTTGTTCTATAACTATATATAATACTTTATTAAAATTTCGATTTTCATAATATTTTTGAATACTTGAACTAACAACACGTAATTTCGATAAGAAAGTATCATTATCTTTAACCCATTTCATGTTAAGGTACCCCTTAAAATATTTTTCTATAAAACTAGATGATCTGCTGGCAATATTAATATATTTTCCAATTAAATCTGAATTAACGCATGAAATAAAACTTTGAGAATTAAAATCAATATCCTCAATTTTATTATTTAATTTACTAGCAATATAATAACGTAACCACTCTGGATTCATTCCAATTTTTAAATAATACAACGGAGAAATTCCAATTTTATTTGATTTAGACATTTTTTTACCATTAATAGTCATAAATCCATGTACAAAAATATTATTTGGTAATTTACGACCAGAAAATTTTAAGATTGCTGGCCAAAATAAAATGTGAAAATAAAAAATATCTTTTCCAATAAAATGATATTGTTCTGTATTTGGAGAAGAAATAAATTCATCAAAATTTCGTAATTCATTGTATTTTTTTTTAGGACCACCTTTTTCAAAAAAATTTTTTAAAGACGCTAAATAACCTATAGGTGCATCTAACCAAACATAAAAATATTTTTCTAATGTATTAGGTATTTTTATACCAAAATAGGGTGCGTCTCTGCTTATATCCCAATCATTAAATTTATTATCTTTTTCTAACCATTCTTTAATTTTATTGACTATTTCTGGTTGTAATCTTTTATCATGTATTGCCCATTTACGTAAAAAATCTATACAACGTTTATCGGATAATTTAAAAAAAAAATGTTTTGATGATTTTATAATAGGTTTTGTTCCAGATAATATTGAATATGGATTAATAAGTTTGGTAGGTGTATAAATTGAGCTACAACATTCACAAAAGTCTCCGTATTGATCTTTTGCATTACATATAGGGCATTCACCTTTAATATATCTATCTGGTAAAAAAATATTTTTTATTGGATCAAAAAACTGATTAATTTTTTTGTTTATAATTAATTTAGCTTTATTATATAAAGTATCATAAATTTTTTGAACTAAATCAATATTTTCAATGCTATCTGTAGAATACCAATTATCAAATTTAATATAAAATCCATCTAAATATTTTTTTCTATTAGATGAAATATTATTAATAAATTCTTTAGGTGTCATACCAGCTTTTTCAGCGGCAATCATAATTGCCGCGCCATGCGCATCATCAGCGCAAATAAAATATACTTGTCTTGATTTACCGTTATCTTGTTGCATACACTGAAAACGTACCCATATATCAGCCTGAATATATTCCATTATATGTCCAATATGTAATTCACCATTAGCGTAAGGCAAAGCCGTAGTAACAAAAATTCTACGAACATCTTTAAATTCACTATCGTGTTTTTTCATAAATTATAAATTATAATATTTTTATAAAATTTAAATAATAAATTATATGATAAATTATCTTTAATTGTTTAATTTTTAACAATTAGATTTATTGGTAATTTAAATTATTAAATAACTGATTCATTAAGTAATAAAAAATATATAAAAATTTACTAAAATATTGTATAAATATTAAAGCATTTATTTTTATAATTTTGTTATAAATTTTTATATATTTTTTATAAAATTACATAATATATAAAATTATATAATAATGAGATAAATAATGAACTAAAAATATAAGTTGAAATATAAATAAAAATAAAATTTTATTTTTATAAAATTTTTGCAAAATCATTCATTAATATTTATTTATTATATTGAACATATTTTTATTAAAAAATTTAATACTTATTAAAATTATTTTTTAAAAAAAATATTTTTATTAATTTTTAAAAATTACTTTCATATGACTATTGTTCGTACTCGTTTTGCCCCTAGTCCAACTGGAAATCTGCATATTGGGGGAATAAGAACTGCTTTATTTTCTTGGGCATACGCTCGACATTTTAATGGAATTTTTATATTAAGAATTGAAGATACAGATATCAATCGCTCTACATTAAGTGCAACACAAACAATAATTGATGGTATGAAATGGTTAGGGTTAAATTATGATGAAGGACCATTTTATCAAACTAAACGCATAAATCGCTATTTTGAAATTATCAATTATTTATTATCCAATGATTATGCATATTATTGTTATTCTTCTGTAGAAGAGATAGAATCATTTCGTAAAAAACAAAGATCTTTTGGAGAAAAACCTCGTTATAATAGAATTTGGAGACCGGAACCAGGTAAAATTTTACCATCTATTCCTATTAATCGTAAACCTGTAATACGATTTAAAAATCCTCTATACGGTAATATTACTTGGAATGATCTCATTAAAGGTAAAATTACTATTTCTAATAAAGAATTAGATGATTTAGTAATTGTTAGAGCAGATGGTATACCAACTTATAATTTTTGTGCTGCAATTGATGATTGGGATATGAAAATCACTCATGTAATTAGAGGAGATGATCATATTAATAATACACCACGTCAAATTAATATATTAAAAGCATTAGGAGTTACATTACCATTTTATGGTCATTTACCAATGGTTATTGACTCAAATAAAGTGAAAATTTCAAAAAGAAAAGAAGCTACTGATATAATGTATTATAAAAAAAAGGGGTTTTTGCCTGAAGCGATTTTAAATTATTTAGCTAGATTGGGATGGAGTCATGGAAATGAAGAAATATTTTCAATAAAACAATTTTGCTATTGGTTTAATGATTGTAAATATTTATCAAAATCTCCAGCACAATTTAATTTAAAAAAATTGGAATGGTTAAATAATTTTTATATTAAGTCTTATGATGATAAAAAACTTCTTAATCTTATTCAACCAATTATAAAAAAAAAAAATATAGAATATAATACCTTAAATGTATTAAAAATAATATCTTTATTTAAAAATCGAGTAAACACATTAACAGAATTATCGGATATAATAATAATATTTTATTCTGCTCCTAAATTACATATTGAATTATTAAAAAAATATATAACAGATATCATAAAATTAGCATTAATGGAATGTGTATTACAATTTTCTAATATTATATGGGAAAAACAGATACTAAATATAACTTTAAAAAAGATATTAGAAAAATTTAAATTAAATATGCCGCAACTGGCAATGCCATTAAGAATTATTCTATTAAATAAATTACAAACACCTTCTATTGATTTAATTTTATCTTTATTTAATCGTAATATAGTATTAGATCGGATTAAAAATGCTATTAAAAATTTAAACAATACTAATAAAAACTTACATATTTAATAAATAAATGTTAAAATATTTTTATATGATTTTTAAAAAAATAATTCTATCAAATTTTATTTTTTATAAATTATCATGTAAAATATTTTTATAAAATAATGTCCCCATCGTCTAGAGGACCAGGACATCACTCTTTCACGGTGAGTACAGGGGTTCAAATCCCCTTGGGGACAATTTAAAATATAAAAATACAAAACTATAAAATATTTTTATTAAAATTAAATATTTATTTAAAAAATTTATTTTTAAAATCTTTGGAATTTAGGAATGTCATTTTTGACTAAAATTTTTGGTAGTCGTAATCAAAGACTTCTTAAAAAATATCAAAAAATAGTGCAAAAAATTAATGAATTAGAATCAGTAATGCAGAAGCTTTCTGATGAGGAATTACAAAATCAAACATCAAAACTAAAACAATCTATACATTCTGGAGAAACATTAGACTCTATTCTTCCGAAAGCATTTTCAGTATGTAGAGAAGCTAGTAAACGTATTTTAAAGATGCGTCATTTTGATGTACAACTAATTGGTGGAATTGCATTACATTATGGAAATATATCTGAAATGCAAACGGGTGAAGGTAAAACATTAGTAGCAACTTTAGCTGCTTATTTGAATTCCTTGTCTGGTCAAGGTGTACACATAGTTACAATTAGCGATTATCTAGCTAAAAGAGATGCGGAATGGATGAGTGTTTTATATAATTGGTTAGGATTAAGTATTGGTGTTAATTCATCAGAAATATCACATAGCTTAAAAAAAAAATCTTATGAAGCAGATATTACATATGGAACAAACAATGAATTTGGATTTGACTATTTACGCGATAATATGGTATTTAATTCAAATGATCGCGTACAAAGAAAATTAAATTTCGTTATTTTAGATGAAATAGATTCAATTTTAATTGATGAGGCTAGGACTCCTTTAATTATTTCTGGAGAAATTAAAAACAATGCCCAATATTTTTACAAAATAATAAATCCTATTCCAAAATTATTAGTACCAGAAATTGATACAAAAAATATCAAAAAAAATATCAAATATACTAAGAAAAATACTGGTGATTATATTATAGATTATGAAACAAATCAAGTTTTTTTAACTGAAAATGGTTATGAAAAATATGAAAATATTTTAATTAAAATGGGTTTGTTAAATAAAAATAAATCATTATATGATTCTAAAAATTCTTTTCTTATTTATCATATATATGCAGCATTGCGTGCGCATGTTTTATATCATAAAAATAAGCACTATATAATAAAAAATAATAAAATTATAATTGTTGATGAATTTACTGGCAGATTAATGAAGACACGCCGTTGGGCAGAAGGTTTACATCAAGCTCTTGAGGCTAAAGAAAATCTTGAAATTCAAAACGAAACTCAAACACTAGCTTCAATTACATTTCAAAATTATTTTCGTATGTATAAAAAAATATCTGGCATGACAGGAACTGCTGAAACAGAGGCATATGAATTTCAAGAAATTTATAAATTAGAGACAATTACTGTTCCACCCAATAAAATTAATAAAAGAAAGGATTTACAAGATAAAATATATAAAACTATGGAAGAAAAATATCAAGCTATATTGATGGATATAAAAAATTGCTATATCAAAGAACAACCAGTATTAGTAGGAACAACATCAATAGAAAATTCTGAATTACTTTCAAATATATTAAAAAAAAATAATTTACCTCATAGCGTTTTAAACGCAAAACAACATAAACTTGAAGCGCAGATCATTGCACAAGCAGGTCATCCTAAAATGATTACTATTGCCACTAATATGGCAGGAAGAGGAACTGATATCATATTAGGTGGAAATATAGATAGTTATATTAAAGATATTAAAAAAAATATTTCTTCTGAGGTTAAAAAAAAAAATAAAATTAAAAAATTAAAAAATGAATGGATGTTATTACATGATAAGGTAATTTCTTCTGGAGGACTTCATATTATTGGTACAGAACGTCATGAATCACGAAGAATAGATAATCAACTACGAGGACGATCCGGAAGACAAGGAGACCCTGGATCATCTAGATTTTATCTTTCTTTGGATGATTCTTTATTGAAATTTTTTTCTAGTGATCAAATAAAAATTGTTATGGAAAAATTAAAGATTCCAAAAGGAAAATCTATTGAATCTAATTTAGCATCATATTCAATTGAATCTGCGCAACGAAAAATAGAATTACGAAATTTTGATATTCGAAAACAATTATTAGAATATGACGATATTTATAACAATCAACGTAAAATTATTTGTCAAGAAAGAAATAAATTGCTTGAATCAAAAAATATATCAGAAATAATAAAAATATTACGTTATGATGTCCTAATAAGATTATTTTCTAAGTATATTTCATTGAAAAAATCAGATAAAGAATGGGATATTATTGGTTTAGAATTAATACTTAAAAAGGAATTTAAATTAGATATCTCATTTAAAATTTTTTTTAAAAAAAAATATACAATAAAAGATTTTTTTATAAAAATTTTATATACTTTTGATAAAAAATATGAAAATAAAATTAAAATTTTAAATAATAAAAAATTTTTAAATTTTGAGCGTAATATTATTTTGCAATCTATTGATAAGTATTGGATAGAACATTTATTATCTTTAGATCAATTACGTCAAGGAATTAATTTAAGAAGTTATGCTCAAAAGGATCCGAAAAGAGAATATAAAAGAGAAGCTTTTAAGTTATTTCATAAAATGCTTAATTTAATTAAGTATGAAGCAATTAAAAAAATAATGACTATTTTATAATAAGAATAAATTATAGTTATTTTTAATACTTAATCATAAAAATAATTTTGTAATTTAAATTAAACTTAAACATGTTCAAAAAAAAAGTTGTTGTGGGTATGTCTGGTGGAGTTGATTCTTCTGTTTCTTCTTGGTTATTAAAAGAACAAGGATACAAAGTTATTGGTTTATTTATGAAGAATTGGGAAGATAATGATTCAATAAATTGTACTTCACGTCAAGATTGGATTGATGCAGTTAGTGCCGCAGATATAATTGGAATAGATATTGAAATAGTTAATTTTTCATCAGAATATAAAAAACGTGTTTTTTCTAATTTTTTATATGAATATAAATCCGGTAGAACCCCAAATCCAGATATATTTTGTAACTCAGAAATAAAATTTAAAGTTTTCTTAGATTATGCAATACGTTATTTAGATGCTGATTTAATTGCAACTGGGCACTACGCTCAAATAAAAAAAAATAATAATGGTCAATTTCAATTATTAAAAGCATTTGATCTTAGCAAAGATCAAAGTTATTTTTTGTATCGTTTAAATCAAAATCAATTAGCACATACTTTATTTCCATTAGGAAAAATTAAAAAAAGTCATGTAAGAAAAATAGCTATAAATTTAAAATTATCTAATGCAATGAAAAAAGATTCTTTTGGAATTTGTTTTATTGGTGAAAAATTTTTTAGAAATTGGTTAAGTAGATATATAAATTATCAACCAGGCCCAATTAAAACAATAGATGGAAAAATTATTGGAAAACACATTGGATTATGTTTTTATACTATAGGACAAAGAAAAGGGATTGGATTAGGAGGCATTAAATCTTATCAAAATAATTTTGGAATAAGTAAACCTTGGTATGTTGTACATAAAGATATTATTAATAATACTTTGTATGTACTACAAGATCGTAATCATCCTTATTTATTTAGCTCTATTTTATTAGCGGAAAAAATTACTTGGATATCTAAAGAGCCTCAAAATAATTTTCCATTAAATGCTAAAATTCGATATAACCATAAAGATACTAATTGTTTGTTATATAAAAATTTTAAAAAAAATAGTTTTATTTTAAAATTTAATATACCTCAATGGGCAATTACTCCTGGTCAATCTGTTGTGTTATATGATAACAATATTTGTATTGGAGGAGGAATTATTAAAAAATCTTGTTAAAAAAATTGTGATATGCATAAAAATTTTTATTATTTTTTAATAATTGTTTTTCGGTAAAATAAGTGATATAAATAAGTTATTATTCTTTATATTATATATAAAGTATGTGTATATAATAAAGAGATATATTAAATAATAATTTAAATTTATATACTTAAAATAATAATATTATTATAAATAACAGTATATATTGTTCAATATTAAAAGAAATACATGATATTAACTTTTGCTAAATTAGAAATTATATACTGTAACAGACATGCATATTAAAAAAATAAAAAGTAAATAATTTATTATAAATTTTAATAAGTTTATATTTGAATATATAATTTTATTTTTATAAAAGTTATTATAAATTAATATTGATTAAATTATTTAAATACCTATTTTAGGTACTTAAATTAAAAATAATAGTTATATATTGAAAAATATAATTTCTATAAGATTTTTAAGAAAAAATATATTTCTCAAATAAATTAAGTAGATTTTTATTTTTTTAAAAAAAAATTTTATTTACTATTATTTTATTTTTATAATTAACAAATATTATTAAAAAGTATTTAGTTATGGATTAACTGGATCTATATCCTCCAATTAAATCCATAATTTGCTAAAATTTTAATATAAAATATATTTTATTTACTGTTTTAATAAAATTATTATAAAAATATTTTTCACAAATCCCAATAATTAATACAATATTTTTAATATTATAAATTTTAAAGACAATTATTAAGTATATTTCGTAACCTATATGTAATTAAATTAATAGAAGTTATTATTGTCAGTAATACAATACCAGGATAAAAACTCATCCAATAATAACCGGATAAAAAATATTGAAAACTATTAGCTGTTAATAAACCTAATGATGGTTTAGTAATTTCAACTCCTAAACCAAGAAATGATAAAATAGCTTCCAAAGAAATAGCTGAAAAAAATTGTAAAGTAGCAATAATTATCAATGGAGAAATACAATTAGGTAAAATATGAAAACATATTATTCGTAATACTGATAAATTAAGAGATTTTGCTTTTTCTATGTATTCTTTCTTTTTTTTAGTTAAAATAGTATTAATACTACGTGCATAATAAGTCCATTGAGTTATTACTAAAGCAATAATTAATTTATCTATACCTCCACCAAATAAAGAAAGTAAAATTAATGCAATTAAAATAGCTGGAAATGCTAATTGTATATTCGTTATACGCATAAGAATTATCTTAACCCAACCTTCTAAATAACCAGATATTAATCCTAAAATTAATCCAATAGTTAATGCAATACAAGTACTACTTAAGCTAATCATTAAAGAAATACGAATACCAAATAAAATTAAAGATAAAATATCTCGACCTTGATAATCTGTGCCTAATAAATAAATTATATTACCATTAAATGAAATTTTTCCAGGTCTTGAGAACGAATCTATAATTTCTAAATTTTTAATATCATATGGGTTTTGTGGTGAAAAAATTGGTGCTAATAACGCCATAAATATAATAAAAGTTAAAATAATACAACTAACTATGGCTATTTTACTCTTAAAAAAAATATTAATAAAATATTGTAACGACACATTTAAATCAGAAACATTATCAACAGCAGAAGTAATTTTATTAGTCATGACTTTTTAGTAAGCGGACAAAGGATCAATAATACAATAAATTTAATATAAATTATACAATCTAATAAATTTATTATAACAAATATTAATGAAATAAACATTAAAAATGAAATAATTATTAGAATTAATTAATATTTCATATCAATAAAATTGAAATTATTATATATAATAATAAAAAATATAAAAATATAATATTTTATTAAAAATATATTAATTAAACATTACAATTTTGTATTTAATTATTTAATTTGATAATCAAATTTTTTATATTTTTATTAATAATAATAAATATACTATAAAAAATAGTAATGATTTAATAAGGCGCTGCTTATTAAGCGCCTTATATTAATAGTATATTATAGATAACGTAATTATTTTATTAATAACATTTCATTAAGTCTTTTTACAAAATTCATTGGATCATTTAAAACACCATTTTCAGCTAATAAAGCTTGATCAAATAAAATATGAGACCAATTATGAATATTATCATTATTTAATTGAATACGTTGTATTAAAGCATGGTTAGGATTAATTTCTAAAATTGGTTTTGAATTAGGAGTTTCTTGACCAGCGGCTTTTAACATACGAATCATATTTCCAGAAGGTTCATTTTCATCTACAACTAAACATGCTGGAGAGTCAGTTAAACGATATGTAACGCGTACATCTTTAGCTTTTTCAGATAATATTTTTTTCATTTCTTCAATAAGATTTTGAAACTTAGTTTCGGTTTCTTTTTGTTGTTTTTTATCTGATTCATTTTCTAAATTTCCAAGATCAAGATTGCCTTTTGCAATTGATACTAATTCTTTATTTTCAAATTTTGGTATAAATGATAACATCCATTCATCAACACGATCTGTTAGTAATAATACTTCAATAGATTTTTTTTGAAATATTTCTAAATGTGGACTATTTTTTACAGATTTATAATTTTCTCCTGTAATATAATATATTTTATTTTGTCCTTCTTTCATTCGTTTTATATAATCCATCAAAGAAACATTTTGAATATCACTATCATTATTTGTTGATGCAAATCTCAAAAGTTTAGATATTCGTTCTTTATTATTATTATCTTCTCCAATACCTTCTTTAATTACTTGCCCAAATTCTTTCCAAAAATTGGCATATTTTATTATTTTTTCTTTATCATTACTAGTTGATAAATCTTCTAAAATATTTAATATACGTTTAGTAGAACCTTCTCGAATAACTTTAACATCACGTGATTCTTGCAAAATTTCTCGTGATACATTTAATGGTAAATTATTAGAATCTATTACACCTTTTACAAAACGCAAATAAGTTGGTAATAATTGCTCGGCATCGTCCATAATAAATACACGTTTAACATATAATTTAATACCATTACGTTTATTTCTATCCCATAAATCATACGGAGCTCGACTTGGAATATATAATAATTGTATATATTCATTACGACCTTCAACATGATTATGGGTATAAATTAAAGGTTTCTCAAAATCATGTGATATATGTTTATAAAATTCTATGTATTGTTCATCTGTAATTTCAGATTTTCCTCTAGCCCATAAAGCACTAGCTTGATTAATCACCTCAAATTCATTATTACTAATAACAGTTTCTTTTTTTTCTTCATCCCAAGTTTCTTTATACATTTTTATTGGAAATGAAATATGATCTGAATATTTTCTAATAATTGATTTTAATTTCCATGAAGATAAATATTCTTCTTCTTTTGATCGTAAATAAAGAGTAATATCAGTTCCTCTGTTTGTTTTGTTTATAGTTTCTATGGTAAAATTTCCAGAGCCCTCAGATTCCCAAAGTACCCCTTCTGTAATAGGACTATTAACATGACGGCTTTTTACTATAATTTTTTTAGCAACAATAAAAGCTGAATAAAATCCTACTCCGAATTGACCAATTAAAGAAGCATCTTTTTTTTGATCGCCAGATAATTTTGAAAAAAACTCTTGTGTACCTGATTTTGCAATAGTTCCCAGATTAGTAATTATATCATTACGATTCATTCCAATTCCGTTATCGGAAATATTAATGGTTCTATTATCTTTATCAAAAGTAATAATAATTTCTAAATCAGAATTATCAGTTGATATAAACTTATTATTAATTAACTCAAAACGAAGTTTATCTAGCGCATCTGACGCATTAGAAATTAATTCTCGTAAAAAAATTTCTTTATTAGAGTATAGGGAATGAATCATTAATTGAAGTAATTGTTTTACTTCCGCTTGAAATCCCAAGGTTTGTTTTTTTTTTATAATTGACTCTGGTTCAGAATTTTTCATTTTTTATTCCCGAAAAAATAAAATTTATTGTTTATTAAATTTTTAAAACTATTTTTAAAATATATATTATTTTTTAAAAAAAATAAATTTAATTCTATTTATAAAAAAAAAATTATTTAAAGATATTAAATCTTATCAAAATTTTTATCATACTTTTCAAAAATATTTATTAATGATAAAATTAATAAAACTTTTTTAAGCCTGCGTAGCTCAGTGGATAGAGCAATCCTCTCCTAAGGGATGCGTCATACGTTCGATTCGTATCGTGGGCATTAAATTTAAATTAAAATATATTTTTGTTTAAAATAAAAAAATAATTACTAAAATTTATGTAAGGATAAATTTTTAAGAAATAAAATTTAATTCTTTAATAACTTTATATAATTTTCTTTTTTGACGAGCCGCTTTATTTCTATGAATTATTTTTTTGTTAGCAACAATATCAATTTTTGATATTGCTTTTTTATAAGAAATTAATATAATTTCTTTATTTCCGCTTTCAATAGATTTTCGTACATTTTTTATGGCAGTTCGATAAGAAGAGCGTTGACTAGAATTATGAATATTTTTTTTTATTGATTGACGTACACGTTTTTTTGCTTGTGAGGTATTTGCCATAATTATCCTAATAAAATATTAAAAAATAAAAAATTACAAAATTATATATCAAATAATTATAAAATTATTAATATGCAATTTTTTGTTTTTAAAAAGAATAATCATTAAATATGTTAATATAATTTAAAAATTATTTTATTTATAATAAAATATATTTTAATTAATTTAAATTAGAAATTATAATTATATTTAATAGGTTAGAAATTATAATTATATTTAATAGGATTTATATGAGTTTACATAAAACCTTTATTACCATATCTAGTATAACATTATTTTCTCGTATTACGGGATTATTTCGTGAAATATTATTTGCTCGCGTATTTGGTGCATCAATATATACTGATGCTTTTAATATAGCTTTTCGTATTCCAAATTTATTACGTAGATTATTTGCTGAAGGTGCATTTTCACAAGCATTTGTACCAATTTTAACTGAATATAAAAATAAAAGAGGTAATATCGCTACTAAAAAACTAATTGATCATGTTGCTACTGTACTAATTTGGTTTATGTTTTTTATTTGTGTATTTGGTATTATTATGGCTCCAATTATTGTTTATTTAGTTGCAACAGGTTTTATTGATAACTATAAAATATTTAACATTACCGTTTCATTAACAAGAATAATGTTTCCATATGTTGGTTTTATGGCATTTATAACATTAGCAAGTAGTATTCTTAACATTTGGTCTCAATTTAAAATACCAGCTTTTACACCTATATTATTAAATATTTCATGTATTTCCATTTTATTATTAATATCTTTTTTTATAAAACAATCAATTTATTTTATGGCATTTGCCGTTGTATTAGGTGGCGCATTACAAATTATCATACAAATTCCTTCATTAATTAAAATTGGAATGTTCCCTCATATTAAATTAAACCCAAGTCATGGATTTAAAAATATTGCTGTACGTCGTATATTAAAGAAAATGGGTCCATCAGTATTTTCTGTATTTGCCGCACAAATTAGTTTAATGCTTAATACTAATATTGCTTCTCAAATGAGGGAGGGAAGTCTTTCTTGCTTATCATATGCAGATCGTTTAATGGAATTTCCAACTACTTTGCTTGGTGTAACGTTTAATACTATTTTGTTACCTAATCTTTCAAAGGCTAGAATTGAAAATAATACAGAAGAATATTCTGCAATTTTAGATTGGAGTTTACGATTAACTTTTTTATTAGCTGCGCCATGCGCTATTATTTTGATAACATTATCATTGGCTTTAACAGCCACTATATTCCATTACGGAAAATTTAATGCTGAATCAGTAATTATGACTAGTAATGCATTAATAGCATATGGTATTGGTTTAATTGGCTTAGTAATGGTTAAAATATTAACTCCATGTTTTTATGCTATACAAGAAATTAAAATTCCTATTATAACTATGATTAGTATATTAATTATTATTCAATTAATAAATTATTTACTAGTTCCAATTTTTGCTCATTCAGGATTAGCTTTATCAATAGGATTAGGAGCATGTTTACATGCCAGCTTTCTTTATTGGTATTTACGTCATAAACGCATATATATTCCATGTGCTGGATGGGGTGTTTTTTTTATAAGATTGGTAATAGCTTTATTATTATTAGTAATAGTTGCATTATGGGGAAATTCTTATTTTAATTGGCTAGGAATGCAAGCTCATCCTATATTTAGAATTGTAGCTTTATTATTGATTCTTTTGTTTTGTGGAATAACTTATTTTCTTGCTTTAAGAATTATGGGATTTCGTTTTAAAGAGTTTAAATATTCTAAAAATTTAATTTAAATTAAATTTTTTAAAAAATTTTATTAAATCAATAATAATCATACTTTTAAAGCTTATAAATTTAAATGATACAAAAAATAAAAAACCAACAACACAAAACAGTTTTTTTAAATGAAGCGATAAATTGGTTAAATATTGAAAATGAACGTATCAATGGAATTTACATAGATGCAACATTTGGACAAGGGGGGCATTCTTGTAAAATTCTTGAGCGATTAGGAAAAAAAGGACGTTTAATTGCTATTGATAAAGATACAGAATCAGTTTCTTTAGGAAATAAAATTACTGATTCTCGTTTTTCAATTATACATAATTGTTTTACTGAATTAGATATAATTTTAAAAAAATATAATATTAAAAAAATAGATGGAATATTATTTGATTTAGGTATTTCATCTAATCAAATTAATAATGAATTACGCGGATTTAGTTTCTTATTAGATGGACCATTAGATATGAGAATGGATATTACGAGGGGTATATCGGCCTCAAAATGGTTAGCTAACGCAACAGAATTTAATATTAAAAAAGTAATACAAGATTATGGAGAAGAACGATTTGCTAAAAAAATTGCAAAAGAAATTGTTCATTATCGATCTATTACTCCTATTACAAGAACAAAACAATTAGTTGAAATTATATTAAAATCTATTAGAGGAAATAAAAGATACAAAAATCCAGCGACCAGAACATTTCAGGCTATACGAATTTATATTAATCAAGAACTGAAAAATCTTTCAATAGCATTAAAAATAGGGTTTAAAAAATTAAATATAAAAGGAAGAATTGTAGTAATTAGTTTTCATTCTTTAGAGGATAGAATTGTTAAAAATTTTATAAATTTTAATACTAAAATTCCTCATATAGATCGTCGTTTACCTATCTATAATTATTTATTTGAACCAAAAATGAAATTTTTGGCGCGCTGCAAACCAAGTAATATTGATATTAAAAAAAATTTTAGTTCTCGATCTGCGATTATGAGAGTTTTTGAAAAAATATCCTAATAAAATAATTAAAATTGATTATGTTTTTAACAATTAATACTTTAAATTTAATAATAGAATTATTATATTAAATTGATTATGTATAAATTATTTAAGCAATTAAAAATATGTTCTAAATCATTATTTTTAAGACGTGAAATTGCATTAAGAATGCACGAAAAATTAAATTTAATCAAATTAAACCCAAAAAATATTTTGGATGCTGGTTGTGGAGAGGGATTTGATATTTTTTTACTAAAAAAACGTTTTGTAGATTCTAATATCATAGGATTAGATCAATGTATACAAATGTTAAAATTATCTAAAAAAAATATTATTAATAACTTAATGTTTAAAAAATTACTATATCATTCATTTTTTAATATTTATTTAGTTTCCGGAAATTTTTTAAAATTACCATTTTATTCTAACATTTTTAATGTTATTTGGTGCAATTTATCTATATTCTGGAATCTTCAATTAAAAAAAATTTTTTATGAATGGTTTCGGGTAACAAAAAATAATGGTTTAATTATATTTTCTTGTTTTGGTTTAAATACATTAAAAGAGTTAAATTCTATTCTTTTAAAAGAAAAATTAAAATATAATATATCACCATTATTACCATTAGTAGATATATATAATTTAGGAAATATTCTTATAGACATAGGTTTTATAGACCTTGTTATTGATATAGAAAAAATTGTAGTTACTTATACTTCTCCTCAAAAAATGTTAATAGATATTCAATCATTAGGGGGGGATTTGTTTAAAATATATAATAAAAACTTTTTTTCAAAAAATTTTTATCATAAAATTATTAAAAAATTATTAATAAAATATTTAAATTTAAATAAAAAAATTTCATTAACATACGAAGTAATATTTATTCATGCTTTTAAACCAAAAAAAATAAAAAAAATATTTTTATAAAAAATTGCATTTTTATAAAATAGTTCAAAATCATATTTCCTCTATTTCTTTATATGAAGATAAAGAAATAAAAATGATTAAAGATATTTATTCAGTAGAACCAATGCATTTATTAATTATCCCAAAAGAACATATAGAAAAATTAACGAATTGTAATAATAAACATATTATGTTACTTGTGAAAATAATTCTTTTAGTTTCAGATATGGCAAATAAATATGGATTTGGGTATAAAATTTCTTCTAATGGGAATTAAGTGGGTGGTTATAAAGTTATTTACAATACTGGGTCGAATGCTTGGCAAGAGATATATTATTTATATTTTCATGTATTAAGTAGATTTAAAATGATAAATAGAGATATATTAACTAAATTTTTAGAAAAAAAATTAAATATTAAAAAATATGAAGATTATTGTCCAAATGGTTTACAAGTTGAAGGTAGATCAAATATAAATGTTATTGTTACTGGAGTAACAGCAAGCCTAGATTTAATCAAAACAGCAGTTGATATGAATGCAGATGCAATTTTAGTACATCATGGATATTTTTGGAAGGGAGAAAATTCTAACATTGTTGGTATAAAAAAAAAAAGATTAGAGCAATTAATAATAAATAAAATAAACTTATATGCTTATCATTTACCATTAGATATGCATCCTAAATTAGGAAATAATGCACAATTAGCAAAAATATTAAATTTTTCTTGTACAAGAAGATTTTCTAAAAATAATATAGGATGGATAGGAAAAATTATAAATTTAAAACGTTATAATTTTAAAAAAATTATAACTATAAAAGATTTATTTCATCATATTACAAGAAAAATAGGAAAAAAACCAATAGTTATTGGAGATTTAAATAAAAAAATATATGAAATTGGATGGTGCACTGGGGCGGCACAAAATTTATTAACAGATGCAATTAATGAAGGAGTTACTGCTTATATTAGCGGAGAAATTTCAGAATCAACTGTATATATTTCTCGTGAAAGTGGTGTGGCCTATTTTGCCGCTGGACACCACGCAACAGAAAGATATGGTATTAAAGCTTTGGGGGAATATTTAGAAAAAAAATTTAAAATAAATCATTATTTTATCGATATTGATAACATAATTTAGTTATAATACATACCGTGACAAATCTTCATTTATAGATAAATCTCCTAATCGGGAATTAACATAATCCGCATCAACTAATAATGATATATTATTACTATTAAATGAAACTTCTTCTAATAATTTTTCCATAGCTGTATATAATCGACGTGCACCTATATTTTCAGTCCTTTCATTAATACAATAAGCAATTTCAGCGAGCCTTTGAATACCATCGTCAACAAATTCAATTTTTATTCCTTCAGTAGCTAAAAGTGCTTCATATTGTTTCGTTAAACAAACGTTTGTTGATGTCATAATACGAGTAAAATCTGATATGGATAAAGAATCTAATTCAACTCTAATTGGAAATCGTCCTTGTAATTCAGGAATTAAATCAGAAGGTTTTGCTAAATGAAATGCACCAGAAGCAATAAAAAGAATATGATCTGTTTTAATTATTCCATATTTAGTGTTTACTGTTGTTCCTTCAACTAATGGAAGTAAATCACGTTGCACGCCCGCTCTAGAAATATCAGTATTATTGTTTTGAGAAGAACGAGTTGTTATTTTATCAATTTCATCTAAAAAAATTATTCCATTTTGTTCAACATTATTAATTGCTTTTTGTTGTATTTCGTCTTCATTTAATAATTTATTAGCTTCTTCATCAATTAAAAGTTTTATAGCTTCTCGTATTTTTATTTTACGAGTTTTTTTTCTATGATTTCCTATTACAGAAAACATAGTTTTTATTTGAGCGGTCATTTCCTCCATCCCAGGTGGAGACATAATTTCCATGTGAGGTCCTGTATCATTTAACTCAATTTCAATTTCTTTATTATCTAAGGCGCCTTCTCGTAAACGTTTTCGAAAAATTTGTCGTGTAGAAATATTATTATTTTCATTATTAAAATCTGTGTCTAAATTAGATTTTTCTTTAGATGGTACTAAAATATCAATCACACGATCTTCTGCTGCATCTTCAGCACGAGTTCGAACCTTATTTATTTCAAATTCTCTGGTTTGTTTAATACTAATATCTATTAAATCACGAATAATGGTATCTACATCACGACCCACATAACCAACCTCAGTAAATTTAGTTGCTTCAATTTTAATAAATGGTGCATTAGATAATTTTGCTAATCTACGCGCAATTTCTGTTTTCCCAACTCCAGTAGGACCAATCATTAAAATATTTTTAGGCGTAATTTCTTGTTGCAATGGCCCAGTAATTTGTTGACGTCTCCAACGATTACGTAATGCAATTGCTACTGCTCTTTTCGCGCGATTTTGACCAATTACGTATTTATCAAGTTCAGAAACAATTTCTTTCGGGGTCATGTTCATAATATTATTATTTTTATTTAAAATTCAATATGTAAAATTTAATATAATTTTTCTATAATATGTGACTGATTAGTATATATGCATAAATTACCAGCAATTACCAATGATTTTTTAATAATTTCATCTGGCATTAATTCAGTATTTTCTTGAAGTGCTTTTGCGGCTGATTGCGCAAAAATGCCCCCAGAACCAATGGCTCCAATACCATTTTCAGGTTCTAATACATCCCCATTACCTGTAATAATTAACGTAGTTTCACGATTTGCTGTTAATAACATAGCTTCTAAACGACGAAGAGTGCGATCATTTCGCCATTCTTTAGCTAGTTCAACTGAAGCGCGCATTAGATTACCTTGATGTTTTTCTAAATTTGCCTCAAAAAAATCAAGTAATGTAAAAGCATCCGCAGTACTCCCGGCAATTCCAGCGAGAACTTGATTTTGATATAATTTTCTTACTTTTTTTGCGGAATTTTTCATAATAACATTGCCGAATGTTACTTGCCCATCTCCTCCAAGAGAAACTTTATTTCCCCGTCTTACAGAAAGAATGGTAGTACCTTGAAATTTTTCCATACCACTATCCTTAAGGTTTATTTATATAAAATATTTTTAATTAAAATTTTATAATATAAAATTTTAATTTATAAAATTTAATTCTAAAATTTTAAAAAATTATAATTTTTTATAAAATTATGATTTATTATACTAATTACTTTTTATTTAGAAAAGTAATTTTTATAAAAGATGTGTATCTAAAAAAAATTAAAATATTTAATCATTATATAACTTTTTTTTTAATTCATGCCTTTGTTGAGCTTCTAATGATAAAGTGGCCATAGGTTTAGCTAATAAACGGAGTATACCAATTGGTTCTCCTGTATCCTTACACCAACCATATTCTTTTTTATCAATATTTATAATTGATTGTTGTATTTTTATTAATAATTTTCTTTCTCGATCACGAGCACGTAATTCTAGTGTATTTTCTTCTTCAATAGTTGCGCGATCCGCTGGATCAGGAACTAAAATAGTTTCACGTAAATATTCTGTAGTTTTTACTATATTTTTAAGTAAATCATTTTCAAGTTTTTTTAAGCGAAATTTAAAAAAAGCAAGCTGTTCTTCATTCATATAATCTTTTTCGCTCATATTTAAAATTTGCTCTTCTGTCAATATTTTTTTTGTGCTTTTTGTATTTTCTGTGGTAATAAAGGTAAATTTAGTCACTTTGTTTTATTCTTAAGTTAAAAAAATAGACTATAAATTAATTTATAAAAATTTTTTATAAATATAAAATTATATAAAATTACTTTTCATCTAAATAACATACAACTAAAATGATAATAGATAAATTTTAAAAATATAATATTTTAAAAAGTATAAAGTATTATAATAATCTTTTTAATAAACTTACAATTTTATTCTAAAATGAGTTTTCATGTTAAAAAAAAAATAAATTTTTCAAAATTATCTTTTCGTGTTACTGAATTAAAAAAAGAATTACATCGTCATAATATAGCATATTATTTATATGATAATCCAATTATATCTGATAATAAATATGATCAACTACTTTTTGAATTAAAAAAAATAGAAGAAAAATACCCAGAATTATTAACAAAAGATTCATTAACACAACATGTTGGATTAGTAGGTGGGGAGAATTCAAAATATGTACATCATACATTTAAAATGATGTCTTTGGATAACGGTTTTTCAGATGAAGATGTTATAATTTTTAATAAACGCATTACTAATGAATTAAAATTAACTAAAAATATTGAATATATAGCAGAACTTAAATTTGATGGTATTGCAGTTAATTTACGTTATGAATATGGTTATTTAAAACAAGCTTCTACACGAGGGGATGGTAATATTGGCGAAAATATAACAACTAATATTCATATCATACATAAAATTCCATTAGTATTAAATATAAAATATCCGCCAGAATTATTAGAAGTAAGATGTGAAGTATTAATTTATAAAAAAGATTTTATAAAATTAAATAAATATCGATATCATTTAGGTTTAAAAAAATTTACTAATCCTAGAAATGCAGCAGCTGGTATTTTACGTCAATTGAATCCAAAAATTAATAAAAATAAAATATTACATTTTTTTGCGCATGGAGTTGGGGAGTTAAGAGGAATGAATATGCCGTCTTCTCATTCTGAATTACTAAATTGGTATCAAAAAATTGGATTATCAATATGCGGTGAATATTCTGTATTATCAGGTGTTAATAAACTTATTGAATTTTATAAAAAAATAAACATTAAACGCTTTAATTTACCATATGAAATAGACGGAGTGGTTTATAAAATAAACTGTTTATCTACACAAAAAAAACTTGGATTTACATCACGAGCACCTCGTTTTGCATTAGCTTATAAATTCTTATCTAAAGAGGCTTTAACTAAAATTAAAGCAATAAATATTCAAATAGGAAGAACTGGAATTATTACGCCAGTAGCTTTACTTAAACCGGTATTAATTGACGGAATTACTATAACTCGAGCAACTTTACATAATGAATCAGAGATATATCGTAAAAATATTCAAATTGGTGATACTGTTGTTGTGCACCGATCTGGTAATGTTATACCTAAAATTACATCATCTATTTTAAGTCTTCGTCCTAATGATTCTAAAATATTCAAAATACCAAATATTTGCCCGATATGTAATTCAAAAATTATTTATATAGAATCTAATTTAATTGCAAGATGTAGTGGTAGTTGGATTGAATGTATTGCTCAACGCAAAGCTGGATTACAACATTTTTCATCTAGAAAAGCAATGAATATTATTGGTTTAGGAAAAAAAATGATTGAAAAATTAGTTAACGCTAATATTGTTGTTACGGCTGTAGATTTATATAAGATTAATTTTAAAAATCTGTTAAGATTAGATCGTGTATCCAATAAATTAGCAAATAATATTTTATTAGCAATACAAAAATCAAAATTAACCACATTTTCTCGGTTTATTTATGCATTAGGAATTCGTCACGTGGGAGAAACTACAGCAAAAGAATTGGCTAATTATTTTAAGAATTTAGAATGTATGTTTAAAGCTACTGAAGAACAATTATTAAATATTCCGAAAATTGGATCAACTACAGTGAAAGCATTTATTAAATTTATAAATCAACCATTACATCGTTTATTAATTTCTCAATTACGTGATGTCGGTATATATTGGTTAAACAATCCTAATACTAAAGGTAATAAAAATTATTTAAAAGAAAAAATTTTTGTTTTTACTGGATCTTTGTATGCGTTTAAACGTAATGAAGCTATAATATTGATAGAAAATTTAGGGGGGAAAGTTGTTAATTTTATATCAAAAAATACAAATTACCTTGTAAAAGGTCAAAAACCTGGAAAAAAACTTGAAAAAGCTATAAAACTTAATATTAAGATATTAGATGAGAAAAATTTTGTAAAAATAGTTAAAGGATTTTCTACAGAAACCAAAATATAACTAAAAGAAATATTTCTAATATTAATTACAATAATAATAATTGAATTAAATCTCATTTAAAAAAAATTTATAAAATAGAAAAAAATTTTAAATATTAAAAATAAAATCACTAGAACATATAAAAATATAATTCCAAGATCAATTAATTATTAATTTGTATTAATAACTGCATATTTGTATTAATTAATTTCACTTGGATTTAATATGCAATATTGTACTTGATACAATATATAAAATGTAATTAAATAAATTTTAGATAAAATACTTAAATTTATCAAAAAGAAAAAAATATATCATTTTCAAAATTAGTTATATAAAAATATTTTTTATTATTGCAAAAAAAAATAAAAAAGAATTAATAATAAAATTCAATTAATTGATAATATTCATATTCAGTATCTAAAAAATTTACATTAATTTAAAAATAATAATTTTTTTAATTCTCCAGATATATGCATTTCATTCATAATATCAGACCCCCCAATAAATTTTTCATTAATATATAATTGGGGTATAGTTGGCCAATTAGAATATTTTTTAATTCCTTCGCGTATTTCTAAATTTTCTAATACATTAATAATAACAAAATCATTAAATTTATTTATTTTTAATAAGTGAATTGCATGTTCAGAAAAACCGCATTGAGGAGATTTTTCAGTTCCCTTCATAAATAATGTAACTCTGTTGGTTGTGATTATTTTTTTTATTAATTTTTGTATTTTTCTCATAAAAACCTTTTAAATATTATTATTTTAATAAAATAATTAATTTTAATTTAAAAATTTATTTTTATATTCTAATGCACTAAATAAAATTTTTTCTTTAGCAATTTTACTATCCTCCCATTTTTCTATCTTAATAAATTTATTTTTTTCTAAATCCTTATAATGCTCAAAAAAATGTTTTATTTGTTCTAAAATAAGATTAGGAATATCTTTGAATGATTTTATATTTGAATATATAGGACATACCTCATTAATAGGAACCGATAAAATTTTTATATCTACACTTCCCGTGTCAATCATTTTTAGTAAACCTATTGCGCGACATGATATTATACAACCAGGAATTAAAGGAAATGGGGTTAATACTAAAACATCTATTGGATCTCCGTCTTCGACTAATGTTTTTGGAATATACCCATAATTACATGGATAACACATTGAAGTGCTAAGAAAACGATCAACAAGTATCATTCCAGTATTTTTATCTATTTCATACTTCACTGGATCGCTATTGGCTGATATTTCAATAATAACATTAAAATTATTTGGTAAATTCTTTCCAGGTAAAATATTATTTAAATTCATATTTAATTTTTAAATATAAGAAGATAATGTAAGATTAAATTTTTTTAAAATACTATACTCTACTATAATAGTACATTTATACTTTTAAAACAAAAATAATAATTCTTTCTTCTAAATTCGTGATTTATACGATAAAAGTATTTTAAAAATTATTTTATTTTTTATTTTCATTTCTACGTTTAATAATTAAAATAATATTTTTAATAATTTAGAATTAGATAATATAAATATCTTAAAAATTTAAAAATATAATAAAAAAAATTTCTTCTTATTTAATCGTGTATTGTAATATTTTTATATTATTATGGTATTTATTATTATTTTAAATATTTAAATATTACTAAAATGTTATAAGCATATAAATTATTGTAAAAATTAATAGAAAATATTGAATATAAATAAATTTTAAAAAACAATTTTTTAAAATGAATAAAAAAATTTTAATTATTTTTATTTTTTTTCGTATGATTTTATAATTTCTATTGCACCTTTTTTTTTTAATAATTCTGCTGCATACAGTCCTACAGTTTCTGGTGTGTCAATAGGACCATTAACTTCTGCTGTTATTATTTTTAATCCATTAGGATTAGTTATTATGGCTCTTAAATTGATTTCAGATTCATTGAAATTATTTACCATAGCAAATGCTGCTAACGAAATTTTACAACTTCCATTAAAATTACGAGATACAGCACGCTCAGCTTTCACGGTTTGCTCACTAAAATAGTGATTTAATGGTATTAACATTTCCATTAATTCTTTACGATTATCTAAAATTTCAATTGCTATAGCACCTTGTCCAGGAGCCGGTAAAATTTGATTCGGACTAAATAACATACGTATTCTTTTTTGTAAATTTAATCTTTTAAGACCGGCTGCTGCTAAAATAATAGCTGCATATTCACCTTTATCTAATTTATTAAGTCGAGTGTCGATATTACCTCGTAATGATTTAATTATTAGTGAAGGAAAAAATGATTTTATTAAAACCTTTCTACGTAAACTATTAGTTCCAACTACTGCATTTTTAGGTAAAGTAGATAAAGAAATATAATCATTTGATATAAACGCATCACGTGGATCTTCTCTTTTTAAAATAGCGCAAAGTATAAAACCACTTGGCAAATTCATAGGTATATCTTTTAATGAATGTACCGCTAAATCAGCTTTACCCTTAATTATTGCCATCTCTAATTCTTTAGTAAATAATCCCTTTTCATTTATTTTTAATGGAACTTTTTCAAAAATTTTATCACCTTTTGTTGTTATACCAAGTATTTCTACTTTACACCATGGATATAATTCAATGATTTTTTTTCGAACATATTCTGCTTGCCATATAGCTAATCTACTTTTTCGAGAGGCAATAATTAACTTAGAAAGAAAAGAAGTTTTCAAGTAAAATATAAATATATTATTTTTCAGTAAATATGATTTTAGTATGGAACTTTTTTTAACATTTCTACACCAATTTTTCCATGTGAAATTTCACGTAATGCTATAACGGTAACTTTATCATTATCACAACCAATTATTTTTTTAGTATGTCCTTTTAATAATTGACGCGCACGATAAACCGCACAAAGTGTTAATTTAAAACGATTATTAATTTTCTTAAGTCCATCTTCAATGGTAACACGTTCCATAAAACCTCTTAAATTTAAATATAATAAAAATATATTATAAAATATTAAATTTTTTAAATAAAGAAATATTATTTTTTGCTTGATATGAAAATTTACAGCGATTTGCATTAATAATTGCTTTTAATTGTAACAAGGCTTTTGAAAATTTATTATTGATAATAATATAATCAAATTTATTAGCATAAGAAATTTCTTTATTTGCCGATAAAATACGACGAGAAATAACATCATATTTATCTTGACCTCTTTTATATAAACGTTCTTTTAATGAATCTAAAGATGGTGGAAGAATAAAAATTCCAATAGCATTAGGAAATTTTTTTTTTATTTGTTTTGCTCCTTGAAAATCAATTTCTAATAATATATCTACATTAGATTTAATTTCTCTGACTATAGGAAAAAAAGATGTTCCATAAAAATTTCCGTGTACCTCCGCCCATTCTAAAAATTTTCCAGATTTTTGAAGTTTTTTAAAATTATCAATATTAGTGAAATAATATTCACGACCATTTTTTTCTCCTGGACGCATTGGTCGAGTTGTAGTTGATATAGATAATTTAATTTTATGATCTTTCTTTAATAATTCATTAACTAATGTTGATTTTCCTGCTCCAGAAGGAGCGGATATAATGAATATATTTCCAAACGATTTAAATGACCTAATAGGGTTTAACATATTTTAGTAAAATTTTAAAAAATTTATTTACATATTTTAAAATATTTTATAAAAATATTAACTTTTAACAAAAATTTAATTTTTAAAAAAAATTAATTAAACCTAATGAAATATAAAAGATTTAATAATTTATATATAAAAAAACTGCCACCATTATCGTTGTATATTCATTTTCCATGGTGTATTAAAAAATGTCCTTATTGTGATTTTCACTCATATGAAATAAAAAAAAATATTTCAGAAAAAAAATATTTAGAAGCACTTTTAATTGATGTAGAATTATCTTTGCCTATAATTTTAAATAGAAAAATTCATACCATTTTTATTGGAGGAGGAACTCCTAGCTTAATATCAGATACCGGTTTAGATTATCTATTAAAAAATATAAAAAAATTATTATTATTCAAAAAAAATATTAGTATTACATTAGAAGCTAATCCAAGTACCTTTGAAATCGAAAAATTTCATTCATATAGTATTATTGGTATTAATAGATTATCAATTGGAATACAAAGTTTTAATAATAAATATTTAAATATACTTGGAAGAACTCACGATAGTAAACAAGCAAAATATGCTATAGAAATAGCAAAACAATATTTTAATAACTTTAATTTAGATTTAATATATGCATTACCAAATCAAACATTATCTGAATTAATGCTTGATTTAAATTATGCAATACAATATTCTCCGCCTCATCTATCCTTATATTCTTTAACAATAGAACCTAATACTTATTTTTTTAAGTATCCTCCATTATCTATGCCAAGTAATGATGAAAATGCTGTTATGCAAGATAAAATTACTAGTTTATTAAAAAATAATTATTATAAAAATTATGAAATTTCTGCTTATTCTAAAACTGGTTATGAATCCCAGCATAATCTAAATTATTGGAAATTTGGAGATTATTTAGGTATTGGAGCAGGATCTCATTCTAAGTTATCATTTCCTAATTATATAATTAGACAAATACGCTATAAAAACCCAAATATTTATTTAAAAAATATTTTTTCAGGTAATTCTATCGCAAAATCAAAGAAGATAGAAAAAAAATGTTTAATATTTGAATTTATGTTAAATGCATTGAGATTAAAAGATGGGTTTTCCCCAAATTTATTTTTTGAGCGCACAGGAATTAATATAAAAATTATTGAATCTAAATTAAAAAATGCTGAAAAACTTGGTTTATTAAAAAGAAATAATAAAAATATTAAACCAACCTCTTTTGGTAGATATTTTTTAAACGATTTACAACAAATATTTTTAAATAATTAAATATAATTATATTTTATTATAAAAAATTAAAATGAATATGATTAATTCAAAATACAATAAACGAAAAATATCTATTGCTCCAATGATGAATTTAACTGATCGTCATTGTCGTATGTTTCATAGACAAATTACACGATATAGTTGGTTATATACCGAAATGTTTACAACTCAAGCTATATTAGGAAATAAAAAACATTGTTTGGACTTTAATGCAGAAGAACATCCAATTGCTTTCCAAGTAGGTGATAATGAACCAAAAAAATTAGCTAAAAGTGCAAAAATAATTCAAAAATGGGGGTATGATGAAATTAATTTAAATTGTGGTTGTCCTTCGAATAGAGTACAAAACGGTTTTTTTGGTGCAATTTTAATGACAAAACCATTATTGGTTTCTGACTGTATTAAAGCAATGCGTGATTCTGTTGAAATTGATATAACAGTTAAACACCGTATTGGTATAGATGATATTAATTCTTATGATTTTGTAAGAGATTTTGTGGGAACTGTTTCTTCCGCTGGATGTCGTACATTTATCGTTCATGCTAGAAATGCATTTTTAAAAAAACTAAATCCTAAACAAAATAGAAAAATTCCAATCTTAAAATACAATTTTGTTTATAATTTAAAAAAAGATTTTCCTGAATTAGAAATAATTATTAATGGAGGAATCAAAACAAAAAAAGAAATTGACTTACATTTAAATTATATTGATGGTGTTATGTTGGGAAGAGAAGCTTATAAAAATCCATTTTTAATGTCAAATTTTGATTTAAATTACTATTCAAATTTACCGCAATATAAAATACCTACACGTATTGATATTATAAATCGTATGATATTATACATCCGCCAACAACTAAATAATAATAAAATAAAAAATATTAATAGCATAACTAGGCATATGCTTGGATTAATGAAAAATATAAAAGGATCTAATAAATTTAAACAAATTTTATCAAAACCAAACTTATTAACTATTGATAATTTTCAATTTTTTTTAAATACTCTTAATATACCTTAATATATTTATTAATTATTAATTATAAAAAAACAATGTACAATAAATTTATTTCTTCTACTAAAGAAATTATTTCTGAATTAAAGATTGGAAATATGATTATTTTAGTAGATTCAGAAAATCGTGAAAATGAAGGAGATATTATATTATCTTCTGATTTTGTAACACCAAATGCTATTAATTTTATGTCTAAATATGCAAGAGGTTTAATTTGCATGACATTAACAGAAAAACATTGTATTCAGCTCAAATTAGATATGATGACAAAAAAAAATAATTCTTCTTTTGGTACTAATTTTACCGTTTCAATTGAAGCGGCAAATGGAGTCACAACGGGAATTTCGGCATCAGATCGAGCACATACAATTAAAGTTGCTTCATCAAAAAAAGCTAAACCTTCTGATATCGTCCAACCTGGACACATTTTTCCTCTACAAGCTAAAAAAGGAGGAGTATTAATACGAGGAGGTCATACTGAAGCTGGTTGTGATTTAACAAAATTAGCTGGACTAACACCATCTGCAGTAATTTGTGAAATTTTAAATGATGATGGAACTATGGCACGTTTACCAGATCTAATAAAATTCTCTAAACTACATAATATTAAAATTGGAACTATTTCTAATTTAATATGTTATCGTTATAAATATGAAAATATTATTAAAAGAAAAGCGGAATATAATATAAATACTTTATATGGAAATTTTAAAATCATTGTGTATATAGATAAAATCAATAATGACATTCATTTAACTTTAATATATGGCTCAATCAATCCTAATAAAATAATACCAATATGGCTAAATCAACAACTTTCAATATTTGATTTTTTACACGCCAAAACAAGCTCATGCACACAAAATAATATTTCTTCAATAATGAAAATAATGAAATTAATTAAAAATGGTATTTTAATTTTAGTTAATTGTGAATATTCTATAAATTCTATATTTAATCAATTAAAAAATTTTAATATAATTGACGAAAAAAATAATATTATTCAACCAAAAGATCATAAAGATACTAATTTAGTTCATATTAATAATATTAATGCGCAAATATTAAAAGATCTTAATATCAAAAAAGTTAAATTAATGACGCATTTAAATGATATTTCACCTTTTTTAAATTTTAATATAAAAATAAAATAACAATTATTTTATATTCATTTTATAAAACTAAATATTATTAATAATTTTTAAAATAAAATATAGGAAAATTATGATTATTAACAATTATAAATCAAATTTTAATGGAAGAAATTTATATATTGGTATAGTGCAATCACGCTTTAATCAAACAATATCGTATAAATTATTAATATCTTGTATAAATACGCTAAAAAAAATAGGTGCACAAGAAAAAAATATATTACACATTAGTGTGCCAGGTGCACTAGAAATACCATTAGCATTAAAAAATATTGTTCAAATTAAAAAATTTAATGTATTAATTGCTATTGGTGTTATTATTCGTGGTGAAACTTATCATTTTGAATTAATTGCAAATGAAACAATTTCTAATATTATGCAGATTAGTATTAAAAATAATATTCCGATTATTAATGCAATATTAACTACAGAAACTATAGAGCAAGCTAATTCTCGCATCTTAACTAAGGGTATAGAAACAGCATATGCCGCAATAGAAATTGCTAATTTAATTTCCTCTATAAAAAAATTACATTAATAAAATTAAAGGAGAAATAATTATTTTTATAAATCATAAAAATAAATCATTAGTTAATTTAATAAAGAATAAAACGCCTCGTCATCGTGCACGTGAATTTGCATTACAGGGAATTTATCAATGGCTTTTTAATAATATGGATGTTAATTTAATCGAAACATATATTAAAGAAATTTCTAATTTTTATAAAGTTGATAAAAAATATTTTTATCTAATATTACGCGGGGTAATTAATGATATAAATTTTTTACGTTATGATTTATCATTAATAATAGATAGATCAATTAATGAATTATCTTCAATTGAATATGTTGTATTATTAATTGGAACTTATGAATTGAAAAGTCATTATAAAATTCCTTATAAAGTAATAATTAACGAAGCTATTGAATTAGTAAAATCTTTTGGAAATATTGATGGTTATAAATATGTAAATAAAATTTTAGATAAAGTTGCATTAAATATACGAAATATAAAATTTAAAAAAATAAATTAAATATATTTATTAGTTTAAATTATATGAATTTTAAAATAAAAATGAAATTTATTTTTTAATAGTATATAATTCTATAAGACGAGTCATTAAAACATTATAAAAATAACAAACCTGGTCAGGTCGGGAACGAAGCAGCCATAGTTATTATTTATAAGTGTTAAAATTTTTGACTCGTCTATTTAATTTTATTTTTTAAAATAATTTTAATATATCTTTATTTTAAAATTTTTATAAAATTTGATTTTAACAAAAAAAGGGGGCGATCTGGTTTCGACAAGGATAATGATATAGAAAAAAGCATATCGAGATCTGGTTAACTCGTACCAATATTCCAGAAAATTTAAATGCAAATGAATCAAAATACGCTCCAGTACGTTTGGCAGCATAAATTTATTAGTCACATATAAAGGACTAGCTCCATCTTTTTGTTCATTAGATTGATTAATGGAGTAAAAGAAATAATGAAATCGCAATAGTTAAAGTTACTAAACTATTGTTAAAAATAGTAACTCGTCTTTTTTGAAGTTTGTGCATTATCTTTATTTAAAGATTAAAAAATGAAAATAGCACTAAATATGTAGAAATGTCTATAAAATATTCTTGGACGCGGGTTCAATTCCCGCCGCCTCCATAAATTTTATATATTTAAATTTCTTTTAAAGATAAAATGATTTTAATATTGAGTAATATCTATAATTACATTAAATTTTAATTAATATAATTAATATGTAATTTAAAAAATTTTTAATCGAAATACTTGTTAAAAAAATATTACAAATTAATTCTTTTAAATAATTAGAAATTTTTAAAAAAAATGAAATAAATACATAAAATACATAAAAATATGAAATTAATTCTAATATCAGTAATTATAAAAAATAATTTTTATAAACTAATAGATTTATTTCATAAATTTAATAAAAATAAATAATAGAATATATCGAGTATAAAATCTTAATTTTCACAAAAAATTTTACTTATTTAAAAAAAAATGAAAGAAACCACTAAAGATTCTGATATAGTAGAAACAAAAGAATGGATTTCGGCATTAAAGTCTGTAATTAAGATAGAGGGACCTAATAGGGCATATTATTTAATAAAAAAAATGATAAAATTCTTATTGCGCCATGGAATGAATGTTCCTTTATTTAAAAATACAGCATATATTAATACAATATCAAATAATTTTGATGATGATTTTCCGGGAAATATTAAAATTGAAGAGCATTTACAATCATTGATACGCTGGAATGCAATGGCATTAGTAATTAGAGCCAATAAGATTGATAGTAGTTTAGGTGGACATTTGTCAAGTTTTGCTTCGTTAGCTCATATCCTAGAAATTGGATTTAATCATTTTTGGAGAGCCCCAACTCATAGTCATGGAGGAGACTTAATATATATACAAGGTCATTCTGCTCCAGGTGTCTATGCTAGAGCTTTTCTTGAGGGTCGATTAACCGAAGAACAAATGATAAATTTTCGTCAAGAAGTTGATGGTTATGGTTTATCATCTTATCCTCACCCTAAATTAATGCCGAAATTTTGGCAATTTCCAACAGTTTCAATGGGATTAGGGCCATTAACAGCAATTCATCAGGCGCGTTTTTTAAAATATCTACATGCTCGTAAAATTACTAATACAATAAATAGAAAAATTTGGATTCTTTGTGGGGATGGAGAAATGGATGAACCAGAATCAATAAGTGAAATTAGTATGGCTGCTCGTGAAAAACTTGATAATTTAATAATGATTGTAAATTGCAATCTTCAAAGATTAGATGGACCAGTACGGGGAAATAGTAAAATTATTCAAGAATTAGAAGCTCATTTTTATGGAGTTGGGTGGAATGTTATTAAAGTAATTTGGAGTAGTAGTTGGGATAAATTATTAAAATGTGATCAAAATGGTATTCTTAAAAAGATAATGATGGATACTCTTGACGGAGAATATCAAAATTATAGATCTAAAAATAGTGATTTTATACGTAAAAATTTTTTTGGAAAACATCCGAAATTATTAAAAATGATCGAAGAAATGTCAGATGAAGATATTTGGAATCTTACTTTTGGTGGACATGATTTACGTAAAATTTATTCAGCATTTAAAATGGCGCAAAAAAATAAAGATAAACCAACCGTATTGCTTATTAAAAGCATTAAAGGTTATGGATTAGGAAGATTTGGAGAAGCTCGTAATACGGCGCATAACATAAAAAAAATTGATCACCAAGGAATAAAGAGTATACGTGATTTTTTAAAATTACCTATTCCAGATTCAGAATTATCATTAGTTCCATTTTATAAACCATCTAAAAATTCTCCAGAAATTCAATATTTAAAAAATTGTAGAAAAAAATTAGGCGGTTATTTACCAAAACGTCGCCAAAAATCTGATGAAAAATTATTAATTCCACCATTAGAAGCTTTCAAAAAAATTCTAGAACCTACTTTAAATGAAAGAAAAATTTCTACTACATATGCTTATGTCCGTATTTTAAATACTATACTTCGTGATAAAAATATTGGAAATCGCGTTGTTCCTATTTTGGTTGATGAATCACGTACTTTTGGTATGGAAGGTTTATTTAGACAAATTGGAATTTTTAGTCAAGTTGGGCAATTATATGATCCAGTTGATAAAGATCAAGTTATATATTATCGTGAAGAAAAAAATGGACAAATTCTTCAAGAAGGAATTAATGAAGCGGGAGGTATGGGGTCATGGATTGCAGCTGCTACATCATATTCTACTAGTAATTGTATTATGATTCCATTCTTTACTTTCTATTCAATGTTTGGATTACAACGAATAGGAGATTTAGCATGGTTAGCTGGAGATATACGTGCTAGAGGATTTTTAATAGGAGGAACTTCTGGACGAACAACAATTAATGGTGAGGGGCTTCAGCATGAAGATGGTCATAGTCATGTATTAGCATCTACAATTCCAAATTGTATACCTTATGATCCAACATTTGCCCATGAAGTAGCGATAATTATACATCACGGATTACATTGTATGATCTCCAATCAAGAAGATGTCTTTTATTATATTACAGTCATGAATGAAAATTATAGTCATCCCGGACTAAAAAAAGGACAAGAAAAAGGTATTATAAAAGGTTTATATCTATTAAAAAATCATAATAATGAAAAATCAAAACTAAAAGTTCAATTAATTGGATCAGGAGCTATTTTAAGAGAAATATTAGCTTCTAAAATTTTATTACAAGAATGGGATATAGATTCAGCTGTATGGTCAGCTACTTCATTTACTTTATTAGCTCGTGATGGGCAAGAAACTGAGCGATGGAATATGTTACATCCAACAAAAAAACAAAAAGTTGCATATATTACTAAATCTCTTGAAAAATCAATTGGACCTATTATTGTGGCTACTGATTATATGCGATTATTTGCAGAACAAGTTAGAGCATTTATACCAAAAGGAAGAATATATAAAGTATTGGGTACTGATGGATTTGGTTGTTCCGATACTCGTAAAAAATTACGAGATTTTTTTGAAGTAAGCCGATATTATATTGTAATTGCAGCGCTTAATTCGCTCGCTAAAGAAAATTTAATCAAATTCTCAATAGTTTCCGAAGCAATTAAAAAATATAATATTAACACAAAAAAACAAAGTCCTTTTTCAATATAAATATAATAAAATTTTATAGAATATAATACATATGAAAAAAATAATAAAAGTTCCTAATATTGGAGATCTTTCAGAAGTAGAAGTGATAGAATTAATGGTAAAAATAGGTGATACCATAAAAATTGATCAATCTTTATTAGTTGTTGAATCAGAAAAAGTAAGCATGGAAATTCCTTCCAGTCATAATGGAGTGGTTAGAGAGATAAAAGTCAAAGTTGGAGATAAAATTTCTAAAGATTCACAAATATTAATTTTAGAAGAAAAAGAAAATACAATAAATATTCAATCTCCCCCAGAAGAATTAAATAATTTTTCTAAAATAAATTCTTTACCGTTGTCTTTAGAAGATTCTATAAATATACATGCATCGCCCTCGGTTCGTAAATTTGCTCGTGAGATGGGGGTTGATCTTAAAAAGATTACTCTTCGTACCGGTCCTAAGAATCGTATTTTAAAAGAAGATGTTAAAAATTATATATTAAAAAATAAAAAAATATCTTCAGAAAATATGAAAAAAAAAGAATGTTTATTTTCAGATTTTTCAAAATTTGGAAATATTGAATTTCAACCATTATCACATATTACAAAAATAAGCGGTCAAAATTTATATCGTACTTGGACTACAATTCCTCATGTAACACAATTCGACGAAGCTGATGTAACTGAATTAGAAAAATTTCGTAAAAATTCTAATAATATCTCTGAATCTGATACAAAACTTACAATTTTATCATTTATTATTAAATCTGTTGTTTATATTTTAAAAAAATATCCAAAATTTAATTCTTCTCTTGATTCATCCGGGGAGAATTTAATTCTTAAAAAATATTATCACATAGGTTTTGCTGTGGATACAAAATATGGTTTAATGGTACCAGTAATTAAAAATGCAGACCAAAAAACAATTACTCAAATTTCTCAAGAAATTATTAATTTATCAAAGAAAGCGCGTAAAAATATGCTTAATTTATCAAATATACAAGGATCAACTTTTACTATTTCATCTTTAGGGGGAATTGGAGGAACCGCATTTACTCCAATTATTAATTCACCAGAAGTTGCTATTCTTGGAGTATCTAAGATAGTACTTAAACCTGTATGGGATAATACTAAATTTATACCTAGAATGATGCTACCACTATCATTATCATATGATCATAGAGTAATTGATGGGGCTATGAGCGCTAATTTTTCTAAATCATTAAGTAATATTTTATCAGATATAAGAAAAATTATATTATAATTTAAATATTTTACTTAATAGAATAATTTACTAACATAGAATATAAAAATATTTATTATAAATTAAACGGATTATACTTTTGTATTTCGATTGGTGATTTATGTCCTAACATTGGTTGTATTTAATTTAAATTATTATTATATACAGATAAAATTATAACCTAATCAGAAAAATAAAAAACTAGAAATAAATATTAAAAAATCGCACAATTGAAAAAAAAGTATTATTACTAACTTAAAAAATGATTTAAATAAATTAGTAAAATATATAATATAATTTTAATTAGTAATATAACATTTAATTCTGACAAATAACATTTAATTCTGATAACAGCATAATCGCAGAAATAGTTTATAAAAAATAATTATATTCTTAAAATTAAAAATATGATTATCAACGATTTACTAATTTAACTTATTCATTAGAATTTAATCAAATCCCAAAAATATGTTAATTATAGGAAGAGAAATTGTTGAGTTAGAATGTCTTTTCATATCTCTATAATCATCAATTCCATTTTCATAAATGTAATTGATACATTAAAAAATATATTTAAAAAATAAGTTTTAAAAATAGAATCTTTTTAGAAAGAATTATTTGTTACATTTTAAATTAATAAAAATAATTTTACTTATTCAACTAAATAAAAATTTTTTGATATCGTACAGTGAATAGTATTTAATAAATCAATAAGTAAAACTAAATAGCTATTCAAAACATATCTAATTATATAGAATGATCAATTATTCTGTATCCAGAAATAACAATAAAAATAATAGTGATAGGTGGATTTGAACCACCGACCTCAGCGTTATGAGTGCTGTGCTCTAACCAAGCTAAGCTATATCACCAAGATAATAAAAGTGTTGTAGATATAATTATATCAAAAAATATAATAAATGAAAATATCCTAAAATATATCTTTTATAAGATTTAGTATTTTTTGTACGCAATTTTTTTCTAAACAATCAATGGTAATTTTTTCATTCATATTACGAAGCCATGTTAATTGTTGTTTTGCTAATTGTCTAGTAGCTATGATACTTTTTTCTTTTAAAGTATTTCGATCAATTAAACCATCTATATATTCCCATGTTTGACGGTATCCTATACATTTCATTGAAGGTAAATTTAGGTTTAAATTCCATTTTTTACGTATTTTTTTAACTTCATTAATCAATAAATCTTGATCAAGCATTTTCTTAAAACGATCTGAAATTCTTTTATGAAGGATATGGCGATTAGATGGTTCTAAAGAAATTAATAATAAGCGATAAGGTAATTTTTGTAACACATTATTTTTATTAAAAAAAAAGATATAGGTTTTCCGGTAATTTCAATAACTTCTAAGGCTCGTTGAATTCTTTGTTTATCTTGTGGATTTAAACGATTAGCTGTAACTGGATCTAATAATTTTAATTTATCATATAAAAATGATATACCATATTTATTGATATCGATATTAAATTTCGTACGTAATTTTAAGTTAGCTGGAGGTAATTTATTTATTCCATCACGCAAAGCTTTAAAATATAACATAGTTCCTCCTACCAATAAAGGTAATTTTTTTTTTTTTAAAATATTTTTAATTGAAAATAATGCATCTTCACAAAATTGAATCACTGAATATGACTTAGTTGGCTCAATAATATCTATTAAATGATGAGGTGTTATTTCTCTTTCAATAATACTGGGTTTATTTGTACCAATATCCATATCACAATAAACTAAAGCTGAATCAATAGAGATAATTTCACATGGTATATATTCTGATATTTTAAGTGCAACAGAAGATTTTCCAGAGGCAGTGGGTCCTAAAATTGCAACTACGTATGGTTTATTTTTGATATATTTCATAAAAAATATTTTATTTAAAAGAAATTTAATTGAATTTATTTTTTATAATTTTTTTAAAGTATTTATTTATTTTAAATATATAAAAAGTTTATTTAAAATATTAAAATACCTTTAGTTTTTCGAAAAAGTAGTTTACTATATAGTTAAAATATTGATTACATATAAAATTTTATGAAATTTAAAACCTTATAACAAAATATAAAATTAATTAAAAAATGTTAAGTAATATAATAAAAAAATATAAAATATTTTTATTGTTTATCTTTCCTTTATTTTTTGAGGGGTGTAAAGCTGTTTTATTATCTCCATCTGGTGATATTGCATTACAACAACGTAATATTATTATTACTTCAACAATTTTAATATTAATAATTATTGTTCCAGTAATTTTTTTAACAATTTTTTTTAGTTGGTATTATCGATCATCTAATATTAATGCTACTTATTCTCCGGAATGGGGGGATTCAAATAAATTAGAATATTTAATTTGGTCTATACCGATACTTATTATAATGATACTTGGTACAATTACATGGATAAGCACACATAAACTAGATCCATATCAACCATTATCTCGTATTAGTAATAAATACAATATACCACCTAATATAAAACCATTAATAGTGGAAGTAGTATCACTAGACTGGAAATGGTTATTTTTTTATCCACAACAAGGTATTGCAACAATTAATGAATTAGCTGCCCCAATCAATTATCCAATTGAATTTAAAATTACATCATCTAATATGATGAATTCTTTTTTTATACCTGCGTTGGCTGGACAAATTTATACTATGCCAGGAATGGAAACTAAATTACACGCAGTAATTAATAAAATTGGTAAATATGAAGGATTTTCTTCTAATTACAGTGGATTAGGATTCTCTGGAATGAGGTTTAAATTTTATGGAATGAATAAAAAAAATTTTAATCTATGGATAAAAAATATAAAAAATAATACTCCTAAAATTGTTTTAAATAAAGAGATTTATACTCAACTTTTAAAACCTAGTCAATATGATCCTGTTTATTATTATGCTAATGTTTCACCTAATTTATATAAATTTATTCTTGATAATAAAAAAGAATAAATTATATAAAATTAATGATAATACTTTTTTAAAAATAACATTTCTATTTTAAAATTATAATTTTATGTTTAAAAATATAAATTTTTATAAATTAATATTAGGACGTCTTACTTGGGACGCAATTCCTTTACATGACCCAATTTTATTAGTTACTTTTTTTATGGTTCTAATAGTTGGTTTAACTATACTTGGATTAATAACTTATTACCGAATTTGGGGTTATATATGGAAAGAATGGTTTACTAGTATTGATCATAAAAAAATTGGTATCATGTATATTATTCTGGGCTTAGTTATGTTATTCCGAGGATTTACAGATGCTGTTATGATGCGTCTGCAACAAGCAATTTCTTTTGGGAGTTCTTTCGGTTATTTACCTCCAGAACATTATAACCAAATCTTTACTGCGCATGGTGTAATTATGATATTTTTTGTTGCTATGCCATTGGTTACTGGAATAATAAATTTTATCGTTCCATTACAAATTGGAGCAAGAGATGTCGCGTTTCCCTTTTTAAATAATCTTAGCTTTTGGATGACTTCTGGTGGAGCTATACTCGTAATGATTTCTTTATTTATTGGAGAATTTGCAAGTACCGGATGGCTTGGTTATCCACCCCTTTCTGGTATTGCTCAAAGCCCAGGAGTTGGAGTAGATTATTATATCTGGTCATTACAAATTGCTGGTATTGGTACATTGTTATCTGGTATTAATATGATTGCCACTATTATTAAGATGCGAGCACCAGGAATGAAATTAATGAATATGCCAATTTTTACATGGACTGCATTATGTACTAATATATTAATTGTTGCTGCTTTTCCTGTGCTAACTTCTGTATTATTTTTATCTACATTAGATCGTTACATTGGTACTCATTTTTTTACTAATGATCTTGGGGGGAATATTATGATGTATGTTAATCTTATATGGATTTGGGGGCATCCTGAAGTATATATTTTAGTATTACCGGTATTCGGTATTTTTTCTGAAGTAGTATCAACTTTTAGCAGTAAACGATTATTTGGTTATTCTTCTATGGTTTATGCTACAGTTGTAATCACTTTATTATCTTATATAGTTTGGTTACATCATTTTTTTACTATGGGGTCTGGCGCTAATGTTAATGCATTTTTTGGTATAACTACTATGATTATTTCAATACCAACTGGTGCAAAAATATTTAATTGGCTTTTTACTATGTATCGTGGTCGTATTCGATTTGAAGTACCAATACTATGGACTATAGGTTTTATGATAACATTTGTTATTGGGGGAATGGCTGGAGTTATATTAGCAGTTCCAGCAGCAAATTTTTTATTACATAATAGTTTATTTTTAGTTGCTCATTTTCATAATGTAATTATTGGAGGTGTATTATTTGGTTTAATGTCTGGAATAAATTACTGGTTTCCAAAAGCATTTGGCTATAAATTAGAACCATTTTGGGGGAAATGTTCATTTTGGTTTTGGTTAATTGGTTTTTATGTTGCATTTATGCCATTATATATACTTGGTTTTATGGGAGTTACTCGTCGCATGAGTCATTTTGAAGATATTTCACTACAAATTTGGTTTCAAATTGCCGCGTTTGGTACTCTTTTAATAGCAATGGGAATTCTTAGTTTTATAATACAATTAATCGTTAGTTATCGTAAACGACATACATTAATTGATATTACAGGAGACCCATGGAATGGTAGAACTTTAGAGTGGTCCACATCCTCTCCTCCACCAGTTTATAATTTCGCATTTATACCATTAATACATCAATCTGATTCTTGGTGGTATATGAAAAAAAATAATTTTAAGTTTCCGAAAGATAAATTTCAAGATATTCTTATGCCAAAAAATACTAATATTGGAATTTTAATTTCTATTTTTTCTTTAATTATGGGATTTGCGTTAGTATGGCATATGTGGTTATTAACTATAATATCATTTATTATTACACTAATAATAGTGATATATAATACTTTTAATTATAAAAGAAACTATTATATTTCTTCTGAAGAAATAACTTGTATTGAAAAAAAACGTATAAGATTATGATATCTAAAACTACTAATAATTTCTCTAAAAATTGCTTAAAAAATAAAAAAAATATAAATTACTATATAACTAATACTTCGAATCATGAAAATTCTACTATTTTAGGATTTTGGTTGTATTTAATGAGTGATTGTTTAATATTTTCATCTTTATTTGCAATTTATGCTGTATTAGGTCATAATTACGCAGAAGGACCGACTGCAATTCAAATATTTAAACTTCCATCGGTTGCTTTAAATACAATAATTTTATTATTATCTTCATTAAGTTGCGGTTTTGCAATAATACAAGCACAAAAAAAATATGTAAATGGGGTTATTTTTTGGTTATCAATTACTGCTTTATTGGGATTTTTTTTTGTTATTTTGGAATTAAATGAATTTATAGAATTAATTAATAGAAATTTTGGTCCATGGCGGAGTGCTTTTTTATCATCATTTTTTGTTTTAGTGGGTATGCATGGATTACATATTATTTTTGGTATAATATGGTTAATTACTTTAATTTTACAAATTAAAAAATATAATTTGATTTTGGAAAATCAACGTAGAATAATTTGTTTATCTATGTTTTGGCATTTTTTAGATATTATCTGGATTGGTATATTTACATTTATATACTTAATCGGAACATTATCATAAATTTAAATGATTTTTATAAAAATAAATATGTACAATCAAAAAAATAAAAATAATTTATACAAAAATCTTTTTTTTATTGGAACAATAAAAGATTATATAACTGGTTTTTTTTTGTCATTAATTTTAACAGTTATCCCATTTATAATTTATTTTAATAAAAATAATAATTTTTTAAATCTAAATTTAATTAAATTTATAATTTTAAGTTGCGCGATTTTACAAATAATTATTCATATGATTTATTTTCTTCACATGAATATTAAATCTGAAAACGGATGGATTATATTATCGTTTATTTTTACGTTAATATTAATAATAATTATGTTTTTTGGATCAATTTGGGTTATGTATCATTTAAATCATAATATGATGCCTAATATGAAAAACTAAATAAGGATTTAACTTATTTTTCCTTGAGTAACTCTTTCTATCCCTGAAAGATCGCGCCAACTTTTTATATCACTAAAACCATATTTAAACAATAATTTTCTAACTAAATTAGATTGATTATAACCATGCTCTATTAATAATAACCCATTTTTCACAAGATATTTTGATGCATTTTTTACAATTTCTTTGATCGATGATAAGCCATTAGAATAATCAGTCAAAGCATTAATTGGTTCAAAACGTAAATCTCCTTTATTTAAATGAATATCTCCTTTTGGAATATATGGCGGATTAGCAACAATAATATTAAATAATTTTTTATAATTTTGTAAATTATTATACCAATTACTTTTGATAAATTTAATAGGTATATTGTATTTAGTTAATTTTTTTTTTGCATTTTTTTTTGCTATTTTTAAAGCAAATTTACTAATATCAGTAGCAATAATTTCAATTTTATTTTTAGAGTATATAGCTATTGCTATAGCAATAGCTCCCGACCCAGTTCCCATTTCCAATAATTTTATTTTTTTTTCAAATGTTTTTTTTACAATTAAATCTACCAATAATTCGGTTTCAGGTCTTGGGATAAGAACATCTGAAGTTATATTTAATACTAGCCCATAAAATTCCTTTTTACCAATAATATATGCAATTGGTTCTCCTAATATACGTCTTTGAATTAATTTATTAAGAATATTTATTTCTTGTTTATGTAATTTTTTTTCATTATTAATAATTAATTCTACATCAGACAATCTAGTAACATACTTTAATAAAATATTAGTTTCAAATATATTTAATGGTGATTTTTTTTGTACTGTAAAAATAGTATTTTTTTTTAACATAATAAATTTTTAATTTGAAAAGAAATTTTCTATTAAGTCAGATTGATATTCTACTAATAATGAATTAATAATTTCATTTAAATCTCCATCCATTATATAATCGAGTTTATATAATGTTAAATTAATACGATGATCCGTCATTCTTCCTTGAGGAAAATTATAAGTACGAATTCGCTCACTTCGATCACCTGATCCAATTAATAATCTACGCATTTTTGCTGTATTTGACTGTTGCTCACGTAATTTTGAATCTTTAATTCGAGCCAAAAGAATTTTTAATGCAAATGCTTTATTTTTATGTTGACTACGATCATTTTGACATTGAACAACGATACCAGTTGGAATGTGTGTAATACGAACGGCTGAATCAGTTTTGTTAATATGCTGCCCTCCTGCTCCTGATGCACGATAGGTGTCTATTCGTAAATCAGCAGGATTAATATTTATATCCTCAATTTCATCTGCCTCAGGTATTACAGCTACTGTACAAGCCGATGTATGAATACGGCCCTGAGTCTCTGTTTTTGGTACACGTTGAACTCTATGAACCCCGGATTCAAATTTTAATTTTGAGTATACATTTAAACCAATAATGCGTGCAATTATTTCTTTATACCCCCCTATTTCAGAAAGAGACCTAGATATTATTTCAAATTTCCAATAATTTCGTTCAGAAAATCGTATATACATTCTTAATAAATCATTAACAAATAATGCGGATTCATCTCCCCCAGTCCCAGCTCGAATTTCTATAAAAATATTTCTTTTGTCATTTTTATCTTTTGGTAAAATTAATTTTTTTATCTCCAATTCAATATCAAATATACGTTTTTTTGCTAAGTTAATTTCATCTAAAGCAAAATTTCTCATTTCTAAGTCATTTAACATTTCTTTTGCGGTTATAATATCCTCATTTATTTTTTTATAATTATTATAAAGTTCTACAATAGGATATAAAAACGAATGTTCACGAACTTTTTTACAATAATCTTTAATGTTATTATGAACTTCTTTCTGTGTAAGTAAAAAATCCAATTCTTTTAATCGTTTTGAAAATTTTTCAAGTTTAGATAGCATTAAATGTTTCATAATTTATTTAATATTTAAAAAAGAAATATAATAATTTTTATAAAATATAAATATTAATTAATAAAATATTTTTTCAATATTATAAAATTCATTTATAATATAAAATATATTTTATATAAAATTTTAATTAAACAATATTAACTTAAAAAACTTTTTATAGTGAATATAATAATTATTATAGGATTGATTTTTTTAAACGGCATTTTTTCAATGTCTGAAATTGCTATAATTACATCTAAACGTGTAAGGTTAAAAAAATTAATTGAAAAAGGTAGTATTGGTGCTTTATCGGCTCTTATTCTTTCTGAAAATCCAATTCATTTTTTTTCCACAGTTCAAATTGGTATTACTTTAATTAGTATTTTTAATGGCGCATTTGGAGAATCGTCTTTAGTTGCTTCTCTTACACCTAAAATAAGATTTTTTTCATTAATGAGAGATCATGCGCATGAAATATCATTGGTTATTGTGGTATTTAGTATTACTTTTTTTTCATTAATTTTTGGGGAATTAATACCAAAGCGTATTGCTATGCAATACTCTGAAAAAGCTGCATCTATAATTTCACCCTTGATGTTATTTTTATTAAAATTAATGGGACCATTTGTTAAAATATTAACAATTAGTACTGAATCTATTTTAGATATATTCAATATAAAATACAAAAAAAATGATTTAATAACAGAAGAAGAAATTTATAAATTATTTCGAGAAGGTTTTGATATTGGAATTTTTAATAAAATAGAATATAACCTTGCATCTCGTGCTTTAAAACTTGATGATCAATGTGCAATAACTTTAATGACTCCTCGTATGAAAGTAAATTTTATTAATATTGATGATAATATTGAAAAAAATTTAATTAAAATTCTTGATAGTTCTTATAATTATTTTCCGGTTTATAAAAAAAGTATCTCTAAAATAATCGGAACATTGAATACTAAAACTTTATTTAAAAAAATTATTTCTAATCGTTCAATTGTCAATATTGATATTACTTCCGCTATACAACCTCCACTATTTATACCAGAAACAATTAGTACTATGCAATTACTAGAAACATTTAAAAAAAATAAATCCGAATTATCATTAGTAATTGATGAATATGGTGAACTTGAAGGAATAATTACCATTAATGATATAATTCATTCTTTAATAGGAGATATATCAAATAGCTATCAAGAAGAAATAGAGTTTTGCGAAGATGGATCTTGGATAATAAGTGCTAGTATGACATTTGATCGATTCAAAGAATTATTATCAAATCAAGTAAATTTTCCAGTAAAAATTTCTAGAAATTATCATACATTAGCTGGTTTTGTAATGACATTTCTTGGGCATATACCAAAAATATCAGAAAATTTTATATGGAAAAATATAAAAATTGAAGTTATTGATATGAATAATAATAAGATAGAACGTCTTTTAGTAACCATATTAAATGATAAAAATAAATACTAATTATTAATTTATATTAAATTTAATAATTTATTAAAAGTTTTACTTGGGCGCATCGCATGATTTATTAATTTATTAATTGGCATAAAATAACCACCAATATTTACTGGTTTTCCTTGAATATATTGAAATTCTTTAATAATTTTTTTTTGATTATTTAATAAAGAATTAAAAAAAGGAGTAAAAAAATAATTCAAATCTTTATCTAATTTCTGAGTTGCTAACGCTTGTGCCCAATATATTGTTAAATAAAATTGACTCTCTCTAGTATCTAATTCATTAACAATAGGTGATGGTAATTTATTGTAATCAAGTAATTTGTTAATAGCTATTTCCAATGTTTTTGAAAGAATATTGGCTTTTTTATTATTAGTTTTTATAAAAAGACATTCTAAAGAAGATAATAAAGCTAAAAACTCTCCCAATGAATTCCATCTTAAATGGTTTTCTATTAAAAATTGTTCAATATGTTTCGGGGCAGAACCACCGGAACCTGTTTCAAATAAATTTCCACCAGATAATAGAGGTATAATAGATAACATTTTAGAGCTAGTACCCAATTCTAAGATTGGAAATAAATCAGTTAAATAATCACGCAAAACATTTCCTGTTACAGAAATAGTATCTTTACCATTAATTAAACGTTTTAATGTATAGTTCATGGCATCAATTTTAGACATAATTTTAATATTTTTTATATCTTTTACATTGCATTCTTTTAAAAAAAATTCAATTTTTTTAATTATTTCAAATTCATGTGGACGCTGAGTATCTAACCAAAATATTGTTGGTATATTAGTTTGTTTTGATCGATTAATTGCTAGCATAATCCAATTTTTAATTGATTCATCTTTTGTTTGACATACTCTCCAAATATCACCTTTCTTAACATGATGCTCAATTAAAATATTATTATTATAAACATCAACAATTCTAGCTATACCATCATAAGGAATTTCAAAAGTTTTATCATGTGAACCATATTCTTCAGATTTTTGAGCCATTAATCCAATATTTTGCACTGTTCCCATTATTGATGGATCTAAATTATTTTTTTTACAAAAATTAATAATTTCTTGATAAATTTTAGCAAATGTACTATCAGGAATAATAGCTTTAGTTTCTTTTTCATTACCAATTTTATCTAACATTTTCCCACCATTTCGTATCATAGTTGGCATAGAAGAATCGATAATTATATAATTTGGTGCATGTAAATTACTAATTCCTTTTTTTATATCAACCATTGCAAATGATGGCCTATTAATATCACATTTTTTTATATCATATATTATTTCCTCGTATTTATTTTTTGGTAAAATTTTTATTTTATTTAATAAGTTACTTAAACCATTATTTACATTAATATTTAATTTTTTAAATATTTTTTTATGTTTTATAAAAACATTTTTATAAAAAGTTTTTATTGCATATCCAAAAATAATTGGATCTGATTTTTTCATCATAGTACATTTTAAATGTAATGACAATAGAAGATTATTTTCATAGGCATGTTTTATCTGATTTTCGTAAAAATCACATAATAATTCCTTGCTTAAAAATGAACTATCAAGAATTTCGTCTTTTAATAATGGTATTTTTTTATTTAAAATAAGAATTTTTTTATTATGACATAGTAATTCCATTCGAATATTGCAAGATTTATTTAATGTAATACTTTTTTCATTATCATAAAAATCACCTTTAGTCATATATGAAACATGCGTTTTAGAAGTAGAACTCCATTTTTTTATATAATATGGATTTTTACGTGCATGATTTTTAATGAATACCGGTATTCGACGATCTGAATTACCTTCTCTTAGTATTGGATTAACTACACTTCCAAGCAATTGAGAATATTTTATTTTTATTAACTTTTCTTTTTCAGTTTTAGGATTTTCTGGAAAATTAGGAATTTTATAACCATGTAATTGTAATTCAGAAATTACATTAATTAATTGAGGTAATGATGCACTAATATTTGGTAATTTAATAATATTGATATATGGTTTTTTTATTAATTTACTTAATTCATCCAGATCATCTAATATTTTTTGATCTTTTCTTAAATAAGAGGAAAATTTAGACAATGTTCTTGCGGCTATTGAAATATTACTGCTAATTATTTTAATATTCGCTAATGTAGTAAATTTTTTAATAATAGGAAAAAAAGAATAAGTTGCCAACATGGGCGCTTCATCAGTTAATGTATAAAAAATAGTTGATTTATTAATAGTCATTATTCTATAAATCCTTTTGATATTGAATTATTTTAAACTTAAATTGCTTTTATAAAATCAAAATTAAATTTTTGGAGAGAGAGGGATTTGAACCCTCGATAAGTTTTTAAACTTATACACGCTTTCCAGGCGTGCGACTTAAACCGCTCATCCATCTCTCCTAAATAAGTTTAATTATATGATAATATAATTAAATATATAATTAATAATATTAATTATATATTTAATTAATTTAAATTTTATGAATTATTATTTTTTTCTTTTTCAATTGATGAATTATTATCTGATTCCAGTGTATTAACTGGGATTATTGCTGTTGCTATTGTTGGGTCTTCTTCTGTGCTATGAATAACAGAAACACCTCTAGGTAATTTTATATCTGAAAGGTGAATAGATGTATTGACTTCCATTTTTTCTAAATTGATTTCTATAAATTTAGGTAAATTTTTAGGTAAACAAGAAATATATAGATCGGATATTACATTACTTATTATACAAGAATTTAATTTTACAGCAGGTGATATTTCTGAATTTATGAAATGTAAAGGTACTTTTACGTGAATTTTTTTTTCTGTATCAACACGTTGAAAATCCGCATGTAAAACTAGTTTTTTATATGCGTGTAATTGAAAATTACGCAATAAAACTAATTCAACTTTTCCATAAATCTCAAGATTTAATATAGAAGAATGAAAAGTTTCTTTTTTTAATGCGTGATATATCATATTATGATTCATTGATATTTTAACAGGATCTTTATTTCCTCCATATATAATACCAGGTACTTTTCCTATTTTACGTAAATTTCGACTAAAACTTGTTCCTTTTTTTTTGCGTTCAAATGCAATAATCTTCATTTTTATTTTTCCTTTAATTCTTTATAAGAAACAAATTTAAAAATATAAAGTTTTATTGATTAAACATTTATTAGAATAGGGGGACGTTTTTGAATTTTGAATATTTAAGATTAATAACAATTTTATAACAATTTTTTATGTAATTATGTAAATAATTATGTAAATTAAATATGATATTTAAATAAATTTTACAGAAAATTCAGGGGAAGAAGGATTCGAACCTTCGAGTGCTGGAATCAAAATCCAGTGCCTTAACCAACTTGGCTATTCCCCTAATAATCATTTTTTATTATTAATATTTTTATAAATAGGAATTTATAAATTAAAATAATAATAAAATAAAAAAATTAGTGATAAAATTACTAATAAAATATTAGTAATATTAATTAGTAATATTAATGATAAAATATTAATATTAATAATAAAATAAAAAATGTTAGTTATAAAACATGAATATATTAATATTAATATTAATAATAAAAAATGAATATCACAAAAAATAATTAAATTTCAATAATTTTGAAAACTCATTAAAAATTTTTCAATTTTATAAGAATTTTTAAATTTTGTCAAATTATAAAAAACAATCTTCAAATTAAAAATATATTTTATAAAATAAAAAATGATTAAAAATAAATTAAAATGAAAAAATTTGATAAAATTTTTTTTTCTAATACTATCATTTCTTGGCAAAAAAAATATGGTAGACATATGTTACCATGGCAAAATACAAAAAATACATATTATATATGGTTATCTGAAATTATGTTACAACAAACCCAAGTTAATACTGTTATTCCATATTATCAACGTTTTTTAAAAAAATTTCCAAATATAATGTCCTTAGCACAAGCTAAATTAGAAAATGTTATGGAATTATGGAGTGGACTTGGTTATTATTCCAGGGCTAGAAATTTACATATTTGTGCTAAACTTGTTTTTTTTAAGTATAATGGAATTTTTCCAAAAAATTTTATTTCATTAATAAATTTACCAGGAATTGGACAATCAACCGCTTCCGCTATTAGAGTATTTGCTTATGGAAAAAGAAATGCTATTTTAGATGGAAATGTTAAGCGTATCCTTATAAGAGTGTTAGGAATTAATTGTTCTTTAAATATTAAATTTATCGAAAAAAAATTATGGCGATATGCTATTGATTTATTACCAAAAAAAAATATAGAAATATATACTCAAGGTTTGATGGATTTTGGTTCAATAATTTGTAAAAAAATAAAACCTAAATGTAAAGTTTGTCCTTTGCAACTATGTTGTATAAGCTATAAAACTAACAAAATCAATAATTTTTTGATTAAAAATAAAAAAAATATCAAAAATTGTTCTATAATAATGTTTATAGTGATTGATGATGATTATGTACTTTTTCAAAAAAGATCAAATAAAGGTATTTGGGGTGGATTATTATCTTTTCCAGAATGGATATTAAAAGATAAAATTATTAATTTTGTAGATAATAATTTAAAAAATTTAATTGAACTTGAAATTAAAAAATTTATATCATCATTTGGATTTATAAAAAATTATTTAATATTACCTATAATTTCTCATAAATTAACACATTTACAATTTAAAATTGTACCTTGTCATATTTTTTTAAAAAAATGCTTTTTAAAAGAAAACAAAAATAATTTTATATGGTATCCAATAAAAAAAATAAAAAATTCTCCTATTCCTGCTCCAGTAAGAAAAATATTATTTCAAATAATACAAAGATAATTTTTATACATAGATTTAATTTCTTATTATTTTTTTATATTCATTTGTTCGTGTATCAATCTCAATTAAATCATTTTTATGTACAAATAATGGGGCTAAAATAACATAACAATATTTTTTGATTGCATTTTCAATTTTAATTTTTTTTAAAACATTTTTAGAAGTATTTCCCCTAACGGCTGACTCTGAATATATAACTTTTCGTATTATTGTGTCAGGCAATTCAATTGTGATAATTTTTTTTTGATACAAGATAGCTTCACATTCCATGTCATTTTTAAGATATTTTAAAATATTTTTAATATTTTCAATTTTTAATTCATATTGTTCGTAATTTTTATCTATAAATATATAAAATGGATTTGAAAAATATAAATAAGTCATTGGTTTTTTTTTTAAAATAATTACATTAATTTTTTCATCACCACGAAAAATATTTTCCGTCAATTTATTTGTTAAAATATTCTTCATTTTCCATTTATAAGTAAAACCATTTCGACTTGATCCATGAAAATCTGAGCGTAAAACTATCATTAATTTATTTTGAAATAAAATAACATTTCCAACTCGAACTTCTTTTACTAGTTTCATATTTTTAAAATATATTATTTAGTTTTTAAAAAACATATTATAAATTTTTAATAAATACAATTTTTTTAAAAAATTTTATATATCTTATATAAATTAATATTTTTTCCTATACTTTTTCAGATAAATTATATAATCTTTTATCAAATTCTATTTAAGAAATAAATAGTAGCATATATACTATTATTTTTTTGCAGATATATTTTATAGATATTTATGTTTTTTTTAGAAAATTATTTTATAGATTTTATTGTTATTTCTAACATCATTATAGTTATAAGATATTTTTTATTTTTTTTAAATTAAAATTTTCATTTTTTATTAAAATTTTTATTAAATATATAATATAAATATCTCTATTTTCTAAAAATATCTTTTTATAAAAAGTAAATAGTAAATAATTTTCTTAAAGTGTTAAATTTTTCAATTTTTAAATTAAAAATGATTAAAATTCCAAATAATAAAGAAGAATATAGTTCCAATAAATTTAATACAACTCAATATAAATTTATGAGTGATTCACCAATTGTATGGATGTTTTCTGGACAAGGATCTCAGTATTTCAATATGGGAAAAATGCTTTATAATAAAAATATTACTTTTCGATATTGGATGAAAAAATTAGATATAATATCTATTAAGTATATTGGGCAATCAATTATAAAAATTCTTTACAATAATGAATTTTCTGAAACTAAATTATTTAATCAAACTTTATATACACACCCAGCTTTGTTTATGTTTCAATATGCTATGGCTAAAACTTTATTATCACAAGATTTTAAAATACCAGATATTTTATTTGGCGCTAGTCTTGGAGAATTTATAGCAGCTGCATTTGCAAATATAACAGAAGTAGAAGAAAGTTTATTTGATATTATTAAACAAGCATTTTTATTTGAATTTTATTGTAATAATGGAGCAATGATTTTAATAATTGATGATATTAATAATTCTTATATTAATTCAATATTTTATGATAAGTATCAATATGAACTTGCTGCTATAAATTTTGATCGGTGTTTTGTTATTTCTGGATTATATAATAAAATTACAAAAATTATAAAATTTTTGAAGAAAAAAAACATTACATATCAAATATTACCAGTATCAACTGCATTTCATTCTTCTCAAATTGATATTGTAAAAAATAAATTTAATTTAATTTTTAAAAACAGAATTATTAATAAATCTACTATACCAATAATATCTTGTGCATATTTATCTATAAATAAATTAAATAATATTAATTTTTTTTCCGGGGATTATTGGTGGAATGTAATAAGAAATCCAATACAATTTAGTAAAGCTATTATGGATTTTAAAAAAAAATATCCAAAAGCAATTTATATAGATTTAAGTCCATCTGGAAATATGGGGACATTTGTTAAATATAATTTATGTATAGAAAAAAGAAATAGAGTTATTCAAATTATAGATCCTTTTAATAAAGATCTAATTAATTTAGATTTAGCTAGAAAAAAATTAAAAATTTTAATTAATTCTTGATATTTTAAATTTAGTTTTAATTAATAAATTTTTATATATAATTTTTCTTTTATTTTTAATTAAATAAATATGTTTTTATATACATATTTTATTATATTCAAAAAAATTGTTTTGATAATATTTTTTTTGTTAATATAATATTGCTAATATTTTTATAATAATGAATTTATTAAAGGAACAATCAATTTAATTATAAAAATTCGCTATTCAAAATCAACATTTTGCTATTATATTAATACATTTTTCAAAAAAATTACTAATTAAAAAATAAAAATATTTATATTTTTATTTTTTATATTTTATAAATTTCATAAAGCGCGCTTTATTTTAAAGCATTTTTAGTAAAACCCATCAGGTTTTTTTTATATAAATTTCATATAAAACCTGCTTGATTTTTTTTGTATTTTAAAATGAAAACTCTTCAAAAACTAAGAGATATTGAAATAGCAATTTTACAAGCTACCTCAAACTCTATTAATAATATCAAAGATACAAACTTTAAAAATATAACATCATTAATACCGGAACCTATAGCTATAATAGGTTTATCTGGAATGTTTCCAAAAAGTAAATCAGTAGATATTTTTTGGAAAGCATTAGACTCTGATATTTCTTTAATTGAAGAAATACCAGAAAGTCGCTTTAATTGGCGAAATGTATATGATAAAAAATTTATGAAAGAAAATTATAGCAAATGGGGGGGGTTTATACCAAATATAGATGAATTTGATGCTAATTTTTTTAATATTCCAGCGGGAGAAGCCATTATTATGGACCCTCGTCAGCGTTTATTATTAATGTCAGTATATCAAACTTTAATTGATGCTGGTTATAATCCAGAATCTTTAAAAAAAAGTAATACAGGTGTATTTATTTCAATTCAAGACAATGAATATTTACAAGTATTAAAAGATGCTAATATTGATGTTAATGAATGGTATTCGCAAAATTGTTTATTGGCTAATAAAATTTCTTATTATTTTGATTTTAGGGGTATTAGCGATATTATTGATGCTCAATGTCCTGGATCAGCTGTTGCAATTCATAGAGCTGTGAATGCTTTACGAAATAGAGAAATTGAACAAGCGGTAGTAGGTTCTGTTAATATTTTATTACGCCCAGAACCATTTATATTACTATCTTCATCTAAACAATTGAGTTCAACTAATACAGTTAATTCCTTTGGGCCACATGCAGATGGTCATATTCGAGCAGAAGGTGTATCCAGTATCTTACTTAAACCTTTATCCAAAGCAATACAAGATGGTGATTTAATTTATGCATTAATTAAAAATTCCTCGGTAAATTATAATGGTCAAGGCGGAGGATCAATTTCCGCTCCAAATGCGGAAAGTCATATTAATCTTATTAAAGATTGCTATCAAAAAGTAAATATTGATCCAAGAGATATTAATTACATTGAAGCTCAGGGAATGGGAAATGTTTTATCGGATTTAACTGAATGGAAATCCTTTAACTATGCTTTAAAAAGTATAGCGAAACAAAATAAAATAACACTCGAAAATAAAACTTGTTATATTAGTACAATAAAACCAATGACAGGGCACATGGAATCTGCTTCAGGTTTAGGCGCATTATTCAAAGTAATACGAAGCATGCATACTAAATTAATTCATAAAGTCATTGGATTTAAAAATTACCATCCAGACATGGATCGTGAAAATCAACCTTGTGTAATAGCTAATAAAACAATTTATTGGTTAAAAAATAAGAATAATACTCGCCGTTTAGCGGGTATACATTGTTACGGAATGGGGGGTACTAATTCTCATTTATTAATCGAAGAATATAAACGAGAAATATTAAATATTGATCAAGATATAGTTCCGGTGTTAATTATAATATCGGCAAAAACTAAATCTAGTTTAATAATTATGACTAAAAAATTGTATAATTTTTTAGCTAAAAAAAATAAAAATTATCGTTTATCTGATATTGCATTTACACTCCAAGTTGGACGTGAGGCAATGAAGTATAGAATTTCTTTTGTTATCGAATCTTTAAAAGAATTATTAATTGCATTGAAAAAATTTTTTGAATCCAAAAAATTTAATGTTTTAGATTATAAGATACCAGTATATTATGGAATATTTGAAATTTCATATACATCACAAAAAAAATTATTAAATCTTGAAATTTTTCAAAAAAAGAAATATACAAAATCTGATCTAAGTAATATTGCATCTCTTTGGGTAGAAGGAAAATTTTATTCTTGGAATTTACTTCATTCTAATAAAAAGTTATATCGAGTTCGATTACCTGGATATCCATTTGAAAAACAAAAATATTGGATAAATAATTATTGTAAAAATTTATATAATGAAGAAAAAACTTCTTTTTCAACGAAAAATAAAAAAAATAATACTTTAGAAATTAAAGAATATATCATTAATTATATTTCTAATACGCTACAAAAACCCCAATCTAAAATTGATATTAATCAACATTTGTATAATTTTGGAATAGATTCTATTTTTACGATAAGATTATTGCGGAATATTTCACAAAAATTTAATATAGAAACAAAAGGACGAGATTTATTAAAAAACCCTACTATTAATAAATTATCTAAATATTTTGGAGAAATTTTAAATTCCTCTGTTATATCAATAGAATCAAAAAAAGAAAAAATAAATGAACATTTAGAATATAGTAATCACGAAGATTCTAAAAAACAATTTCCACTTTCTGAAAATCAAAAGGGCTTATGGGTATTACAGACAATTACACCAAATATGAGTGCCTATAATATTCCTATATGTTTTCATATAACTCGAGAAATTAATTCAGATATATTACAATTAGCTTTTTTATGTACTTTACAAAAATATCCAATATTAACCAGTATATTTTTACAAAAAAATAAAAAAGTTATAAGAAAAAATAAATTAGATAAAAATATAATCATTAAAAAAAGAGATGTAAGTTTTATTAAAGACCAAAAAAAAATATTTGAATATATAAAAACTATTATAAAAAAACCATTTCAACTTGATAAAGGTCCATTAATACGATTATATCTTTTAATGAGTGAAAATGATTATTATTTATTATTCAATATACATCATATAATCTTTGATGGTAAGTCATTTTTACCAACTATTAATTTTTTTATAAAAACATATAATGAATTATTAAATGCCAATAAAAATGATACAAAATTAATAGTATTAAATTCTAAAATTAATCCTGATAATATATACGAAAAATTTGTATCATGGGAATCTGATATGTTAAATGGATCAGAAGGAAAAAAATATCGTAATTATTGGATTAAACAATTAAAAAATATTTCTTCAGTTGAATTATTTACTGATTATCCTAGATCTACTGCTCGTCTTTTCGAGGGAGAGGTATATTCTTGTAAACTTAATTCATCTCTAAGTCATAAAATTAAAAATTATGCAAAAAAACAAAATTTTAATTTATCTTCATTGTTTTTAGGGGTATTTAACATATTAATTTCTCAATATACTGGAAAAAATGAAATAATAATTGGTATGGTAGAAATGGGGCGTTCACAAGAAATTTTTGAAAATTCTGTTGGTTATTTTATAAATATGTTACCTATACGCATTAATAATTTAATGGATTCAAAAGAATCATTAAATAAATTTATTGATAGATTACAATTTATTATAGCTGACGCAATAGATAATTCAGCCTATCCTTTTTCAGCAATGGTTCGTGATTTATGTATAAAACCTAATATTAATTTTTCACCTATTTTTCAAATTGCTTTTGAGTATCAAAATGCATTTTCTAAAAATGATTTATTGGAATTTAATAAACGTTTTAAAAAAAATTTTTCAATAACAATGATCGAAGAAATTATGCAATTAGGTGAATATGAATTAGTTTTAGAAATTAGAGAAGAAATTAACAATTTCATTTTAAATTTTAAATATAATCCTACTTTATTTAAATTATCTACTATCACTCGAATGAGTGAGCATATTATTTATATTATAGAAGAAATAATAAAAAATTCTAATTTAATTATATCTGAATTTTCAATTCTATTAAATAAGGAATATAAATTATTAGAAAAATGGAATAAAACTATAGTTGATTATCCAAAAGAACTTTGTTTTCATAATTTTTTTGAAAAGCAAGCGCATATCTCCCCAAATTCTATCGCTGTAATTTTTAATGAAAAAAAATTAACTTATTTTGAATTAAATGAAAAAAGTAATCAGTTAGCTTTTTATCTTTATAGCATATGGAAAAAAGATTCATCGCAAAAAAATAAATTGGTTGCTGTATGTGTAAATCGTTCGTTAAGCATGATTATAATTTTTCTTGGTATATCTAAATCTGGGGCATGTTGGTTACCAATAGATCCGCTATATCCAGATGAAAGATTATGTTTTATGCTTAATGATAGTAAAGTAGATATAATTTTAACAGAAAAAGTTCTCTTAAAGAGATTACAGAATCTTTATAACAAAAAAAAAATAAATAATTCTATTGCTATTATTGAATTAGATAATATACAGAAGAATTTTTTAGAAAATAAATTAACTTTACTACCTAAAGTTAACTCAAAATCTTTGGCGTATATAATATATACTTCTGGAAGTACTGGAACTCCTAAAGGAGTTATGATAAAACATCGTTCGTTAACGAACTTTTTATTATCAATGGCTAATAAGCCAGGATTTTCTTCTAAAGATCGTTTATTATCAGTAACTACTTATTGTTTTGATATAGCTTATTTAGAATTATTTTTACCATTAATTACTGGCGGTTGTTGTTGTATTTGTCCATCAGAAAAATTAAACGATGCAATAGAATTAAAAAAAGAAATTAAAAGATTGCAACCAACTGTAATGCAAGCCACTCCATCAACTTGGATTATGCTTTTTTCTTGTAAATGGAAAAATAAAGAAAATTTAAAAATATTGTGCGGGGGTGAATCTATGCCATTATTTTTAAATAAAAAATTTTTAGAGACTAATAGTGAAGTTTGGAATATGTTTGGTCCAACTGAAACTACTATTTGGTCTATTATAGCATGTATTAATACTAAAAATGAAAATAATGATTTTTTTATAAAAAATAATAATATTTTTATTGGAAAACCAATAGCAAATACACAGGCTTTAGTATTAAATAAAAATGGTAAATTAAGTCCAATAGGTATACCAGGTGAATTATGCATTGGTGGAGATGGATTAGCTAAAGGTTATTTAAATAATTTATCATTAACTTCTAAAAAATTTATTACTTTTGCTTTTAAAGATAAAATTAAATTTTATAAAACAGGTGATTTAGTTCGTTGGTCAAAAAATGGTATGTTAGAATATTTAGGTAGATTAGATCAACAAGTAAAAATTTTAGGACATAGAATTGAACTTGGTGAAATAGAAAATATTTTAAATAAGTATATAAAAATTAAAAATAGTGTAGTAATTGCGCGTAATCAGCAAAATAATAAACAATTAATTGCTTATTACACAAAAAAATACGAAGAACAAATTTCAAAAGAAGAACTTAAAAAATATCTTCAAAAATATTTACCATCTTACATGATTCCATCTATATTTATAAATTTACCTGATATTCCATTATTAGCTAACGGTAAAATTAATCGTAACTCATTAATTACTCGTGAAATTATTATTCATCAAGATTATCCTAATCAAGATAATTCATTTAACACTAATAAAATTAATAATAATGAAAATAATAATATATTAAAATCAAAGATTCAATATGAATTACTGAATATTTGGTATAATTTACTTAATATTAAAGGAATAAAAATTAATGATGGTTTTTTTGCTATTGGAGGAAATTCAGTATTATCAGTAATATTAGCGCAAAAAATTAGTAAAAATTTTAATATTAAATTTCATACATCAGATCTTTTTAAATATTCAACAATAGAAGATATTTCTTTATATATTTGTAATTGTTTTCAGAAAAATAATAAGTTTATACTAAAAAATAAATCAAAAATTAAAAAAATAGTTTCAGATGATAAAATTATTGATAATTTTGATAATTACAAAGATTGTCTTGCTATTATTGGTATTTCTTGTAATGTACCTGGCGCAAAAAATTATAGAAAATTTTGGAAAAATTTATGTGAAGGAAAAGAAAGTTCCACTAAATTATCATTGGATGTATTGAGAAAATTCGGAGTACCTAATAATATACTTAACGATAAAAATTTTGTACCTATACAATATAATATTGAGGGAAAAGATCTTTTTGATCCAGAATTTTTTAATATTTCCTCTAAAAATGCTATATTTATGGATCCACAATTTCGTAAATTATTAGAACATTCTTGGAAAGCAGTAGAAGATTCGGGGTATATTTCTAGTCAAATTCCAGAAACAGCAGTTTTTATGTCAGTTAGCAATAACTTTTATAAAACTTTATTATATACTTCTGAAATGGGTGATCATCAAGATGAATACTCATCATGGGTTCTAAATCAATCTGGAACTATTTCAACCATGATTTCTTATCAACTTGGATTTAAAGGGCCTAGTTTATCGATACATACAAATTGTTCCTCAACATTATCTGGATTATATTTAGCAAAACAAAGTTTACAATTAAATGAAGCAAAATATGCTTTAATTGGTGGAGCTAGCTTATTTCCAATACCAAATATTGGTCATACTTATATACCGGGAATGAATTTTTCTAGCGATGGTCATTGTAAGGCTTTTGATTTTTCTGCAGATGGTCTTGTTGGAGGAGAGGGAGTTGCCGTAATAATGGTTAGAAGAGCTATTGATGCAATTAAATCTGGTGATCATATTTATGCAATAATACGAGGAATTTGCATAAATAATGATGGATCTGAAAAATCTGGTTTCTATACACCGGGGATAAAAGGTCAAACAGAAGTTATTACAAAAGTATTAGATAAAACAGATATTAATCCTTGTACCATTAGTTATATTGAAGCGCATGGAACCGGTACAAAATTAGGAGATCCAGCTGAAATTATCGCTTTAAATGATGCGTATAAAAAATATACTAATAAAAAACAATTTTGTGGAATTGGTTCTGTAAAATCAAATATTGGTCACTTAGATACAGTTTCTGGTTTAATAGGTCTTATTAAATTAGCACTTAGTCTAAAATATAATAAAATTCCACCATCAATTAATTATAATAAACCAAATCCTGAGATTAAATTTGAATCCACTGCTTTTTATGTTGTTGATCGTTTAATTAAATGGCCTAATAATAATATACCTCGAGCCGGTATTAGTTCTTTTGGAATTGGAGGAACTAATGCGCATGCTATTCTTGAGAAATATAAAATCGCATTTAAAAATAGTAATTCTACTAATTTAATAAAAAATACACAAATTATAATTTTATCAGCGAAAACTAATATACAATTATTAAAAATTGTGAAAAATTTAAAAAAATATCTAGAAAAAGAAATGATAATTGATTCTAAATATTCTCCTCAAATTAATTTAGAAAATATAGCATTTACTTTACAAACAGGAAGAGAAGCAATGAATTGGCGCGTAGCTTTTGTTGTTGATAGTATAGAAATTTTATTAAATAAATTAAAAAAATTTATTTCTGTTAAAAATATTTTTGAAAATTGTTTTTATGGAAAAATAAAATCAGAAAAACCTATCATTAACATTAATATTAATACTTGCCAGAATTATGAATATTTTAATAAAATTGCTTCTAATTGGGTTTCTGGTTTTTTATTCGATTGGTTAGAATTACACAAAAATAAAAAATTAAATCGTATTAGTTTACCAACATATCCATTTAAAAAAGAACATTATTGGATTGAAATTCCTAAAAATGAAAAAAAAGTATTTAATTCACGTAATTATAGTTTTTTATATAAACCATATTTTTATATTAATAAAAATGAAATTATTGATTACAAAAGAATTATAATTTCTTATCCAAAATGGCATGTTCATAACATTAATTATTTAGATAAAAATTCTTCGAATTTATATTTTAATAGGTATTTAGTTTTTATATGCGGATTTAATATAGAAAATTTTAATAAAATTCAATCTAAAATGATTGATAGTCAATGTATTGAATTAAAATTAAATAGTAATGATACATTAATACAACAATATACTGACGTATGTTTAAAAATTTTTAATTATATTAAAAATATTATCTTAGATAATGTTAATTCAACATTAATACAATTAATACTAGTAGATTATCATGCACAATCTATGTTTTCCGGGGTAGGAGGATTATTAAAAACAGCGCAATTAGAAAATCCTAATATAACTCCTCAAATTATTGATGTTGGAGATAAAAATACTACCGAATTATTAATAAAAAAAATAATAGAAAACAGATATTTTTTAAAAGATTTTTTTATTCGTTATCGAGAAAACAGAGAAAAGATTATATGGAAAATATTTAATAATTATGACAAAGATAATTTAATTTTACCTTGGAAAGAAGGTGGAATTTATTTATTTAGCGGAGGAACAGGAAATCTTGCTTTATTATTTTCCGAAGAAATTATTAATAAACTTAGATCTGTTACATTGATTTTAGTACATAGATCTAAATTAACACTAGAACAAGAAATGCGTATAAATAATCTTAAATATAATAAAAATATTTCTATTGTTTTATATCAATATGATGTAAATTCTTTACAAAATGTTAATTTAGTAATCCAAGATGTTATTAAAAAATTTAAAAAATTAGACGGGTTAATACATTTTTCTGGATCTATTCGTGATAATTTTATTCTTAAAAAAAATATAGAAGAATTTAAAACTGTACTTTATGATAAGATAGCCGGGGCATTTAATTTAGATTATGCAACACGAAATTTAAATATCGATTTCTTTATTCTTTTTTCATCAATAGCAAGTATTGTTGGTAGTGTTGGGCAAGCAGATTATTGCGCTGCTAATGGTTTTTTAGATGCTTTTGCTTATGAAAGAAACATTCGTGTAAAATCAGGAAAAGCAAAAGGAAAAACATTATCTTTGAATTGGCCACTATGGAAAGATGGTGGTATGCATATTAATAAAATTAATGAAAATATAGTAGAAGAAAATTTTGGAATTAAAGCGATTAGCAAAAATTTTGGATTAATAAGTTTTTATCATAGTTTGTTATTAAAACATACTCAAGTATTAATACTAGAAGGAGATAAAAATATTTTAGAAAAATTACTTACATTTAAAAAACCCAATATTAAAAATATAAAAAAAATATCAAAAAAAATATTTAATGATCATAACTATGATTTAAAACAAAAAATTATTTTTCAATTAAAAATATTGTTATCTAAGATATTAAAAACTCCAGTAGAAAAAATTCAATCAACTGAATTAATGGAAAAATATGGAGTTGATTCAATTGCTATAACTCAAATTAATCATGAATTAGAAAAAATTTTTGGTAATATTTCTAAAACATTATTTTATCAATATCAAACTATTGATTCATTATCTAATTATTTAATTAGCTCTTATTCTGATATATGTAGTATATGGGGTAAAAAATTTAAAAATTGTAATAATTTTTTAGAAAAATCATTAGATACTCATATTAATGAAGAATTAAATAATATTAAAAATTCTACAGAAAAACAAAAAGATATATTAACTAATAATTATTTTTTTACTCCATTACAAGAACCATTATGTATTATTGGAATTAGTGGTTATTATCCTAAATCAGATACATTAGATGATCTTTGGGATAATATAAAAAATGGTAAAAATTGTATTACAGAAATTCCAAAAGATCGTTGGCCTATAAATAATTTTTTTGAAAAAGATAGAAAAAAAGCTGTTCAAATGGGAAAAAGTTATAGTAAATGGGGGGGATTTTTAAATGGTTTTGCAAATTTTGATTCATTATTTTTTAACATTTCACCTAAAGAAGCATTAGATCTTGATCCACAAGAACGTTTATTTTTGCAATGTGCATGGCATGTTTTAGAGGACGCTGGACTAACGCGCGAAAATTTATGTAAATCACATTTTAAATCCTTAAAGGGAAAAGAAAAATTTTTTAATCAAATACCTAGAGTTGGTGTTTTTGTTGGTGTTACAAAAACTGGTTTTGATTTATATGGTCCTGAAATTAGAAAAAAAGGAAAAATAGTATTTCCTCACACTTCATTTAGTTCTATTGCTAATCGAGTTTCTTATTTTTTAAATTTAAGCGGACCAAGCATGCCAATAGATACAATGTGTTCATCATCATTAACCGCAATTCATGAAGCTTGCCAGCATATTAGACAAGGTGAATGTGATATAGCAATTGCAGGAGGTGTTAATTTATATTTACATCCATCAACTTATATTAATCTTTGTTCGTCTTATATGTTGTCAAATGATGGAAAATGTAGAAGTTTTGGTAAAGGTGGAAATGGTTTTGTTCCAGGAGAAGGAGTTGGAGCGGTATTAATAAAAAGATTATCAAAAGCAATAATAGATAGAGATTCAATTTACGCAATAATTAGAGGAAGTAGTATTAATCATGGTGGAAAAACTAATGGTTATACAGTGCCTAATCCTAATGCTCAAACAGAATTAATTTATATGAATATTAAAAAATCTGGAATTAATGCTCGAGCTATTAGTTATGTTGAAGCACATGGAACTGGAACAGAACTTGGTGATCCAATTGAAATTACCGGATTAACTGAAGCATTTCGTAGATATACAATGGATATTAAATTTTGTAGTTTAGGATCAATAAAATCCAATTTAGGTCATTTAGAAGCCGCGGCCGGAATTGCTGGTTTAAGTAAAATTATTTTACAAATGCGTTATAAAAAATTAGTTCCTAGTCTACATGCGCGCGAAATTAATCCAAATATTAATTTAGAAACTTCTCCATTTTTTATTCAACAAAAATTAGAAAATTGGAATAAACCAGTTATTAAAATTAATAATAAAAATAAAAAATATCCTAGAATAGCAAGTTTATCATCATTTGGTGCTGGTGGCTCTAATGCGCATTTATTAGTAGAAGAATATATTTCTACTCAAAATAAAATTAATATTGAAATTAAAAATACTGTAAATTTCCCAATAATTATTTTATTAACAGCAAAAAACAAAGAACGTCTTAAAAAAGTAGTTACTAACTTTTTAATATGGCTTAAAAAATATAATTTATTTGATAATAATTATTTAAAAGATATTGCTTATACACTACAAGTTGGTAGAGAGCATATGGATGAACGTTTAGGAATAATAATAAAATCAATCGAAGAATTAAAGAATAAATTAAATTATTTTTTAAAAGAAAATGTTTATAATTCAAATTTAGAAATTTATACAGATCAAATAAATATTGATAAAGACTCTTTTGCCATGTTATCAGATGATGCAGAATTTAAAGAAACTATTAAAAAATGGATTATATTACGTAAATTTAATAAACTATTACCTTTTTGGGTTAAAGGATTAAAAATAGATTGGGAAATATTATATTTAAATGAAAAATATAAACCAAAACGTATTCAATTACCATTATATCCATTTAAAAAATATAAATATTGGATGGACTCTATTATGCCTCAAAATAAAAAAAATAATTATTTAAAAGAAAATAATAATCAAATAAATAATAGTAAATTAATAAAATTATTACCGGTATGGGATATATTAAATATTGAGGAATTAATTAATGATTTTAAAATTAATAATGCAAAAAAAATAATCATATTAGGCGGAAATATTGAGCAAAAAAAGGAAATAAGTAAATATTATTCTATAATATTGGAATTAAATTCCATTTTAGAAAAAGATATTTCAACCATATCAAATAAATTTCATGATATTAATAAATTTGATCATATTGTATGGATAGTTCCTGTTTATGATATTAATAACTCACATAAAAATAATGTTATTATACAGTTATTTAGATTAATTAAAGTTCTTTTAAAAGAAGGTTATGAAAATATTGATCTTAAAATAACTATTGTAACTATTCAAGGTTTATTTATATGCGATTATGATGAAATAAATCCACATCATGCTTCTATACATGGTTTAGTAAGTAGTATAGCACAGGAATACCCTATGTGGAGCATAAAAGCAATAGATATGATTAATAATAATGTTATTAATTGGTCTGTATCATTATGGTATCAATTATTAGGAGTTAAAAATATAAGTATTGCTCGCAGAAAATATAATTGGTTTTTTCAAAAATTAATTCCACTAAATTTTTATATTTCAAAAGATATTTATCGTAAAAATGGAATTTACTTAGTTATTGGTGGAGCTGGGGGAGTAGGGAGTATATGGAGTGAATTTATGATTAAAAATTACGAAGCCAAAATTATATGGATTGGTAGATCTCCTAAAAATAACATCTTACAAGAAAAAATAAATAATATATCTATTAAATATAATGGAATTTGTCCTATATATATTCAAGCAGATGCACGTAATTCTAATATTTTATTCTCAACATATCAGAAAATAAAAAAAGATTTTGATCATATAAATGGTATTGTTGTTTCAACATTAAGTGATTATGATCTTTCGTTTAAAGAAATGTCTGAGGATTTATTTATTAATATTTTATCAACTAAACATGATGTTAGTTTATCCATAGAAAAATGTTTTTATAAAGAACGACTTGATTTTATTATTTATTTTTCATCAATGATATCTTTTGAAAAACCTGGTGGGATGTCAGCTTATGTATCTAGTTGTACTTTTAGTGACGCATTTTCAAAAAAAATAAATAAAAAATGGGATTGTGTGGTAAAAACAATTAATTGGGGTTATTGGAATATAGGAGGGGGGATAAGAATTTCCAGTGCATTAAAAAAATTAATTGAAAAACGTGGTGTAGAATCAATTAATAAAGAAGAGGGAATGAATATATTAAAACTTTTTCTTGGTAATATAACAGAATTCCAGCAATTAGCTATAACACGCACAAATAAACCTGAATTTATTAATATTTACTCTAATAAAGAATTTGCTATTGTATTACCAAATAATATTTCTAATATAGAAAAAAATATTTTAAATGATTTTAATTCTTTAAGAAATTTAAAAATTCCATTAAAAAGTAAGTATACTGAAGAATTAAATTATTGGATTATTCGTTTATTATTTGTTCAATTACGGTTGCTTGGTATTTTTAAAGTAAATTGCAATTATTTAAAGAAAAATAATGCTATTTATGTAAAAAATCAAGCTGGTATTTTAGATAAATATATTGTTTGGTGGAAAGAGATTTTAAATATTTTACATGAATATAATTATTTAATTACTTTTCAAGATACTATATCAGTAAATAAAAATATTTCTGATATGGAATTATCATATACCAAAACTTGGATGGCTTGGAAAAAAAGAAAAACATATTTTTTAGAAAAACCTGAAACTCATACATTAGCAATTTTAGTTAATGATTGTTTAAAAGAATTACCTAAAATTCTTCATGGAGATATTTTAATAACTGATATTCTTTTTCCAAACGGTTCTATGGAAAAAATTGAGGGTTTATATAAAAATAATTGTATTTGTGATTATTTTAATGATGTAGTTTCTAATATTGTAAATTCTTATATTAAAAATAAAATAAAAAATAATTTAACGGACGGTATAAAAATTATTGAAATTGGAGCAGGAACTGGTGGTACTACTTCAACTATTTTGAAAAAATTAGAACCATGGAGTAATTATATAAATGAATATTGTTATACAGATATATCAAAATCTTTTTTAAATCATGCATATAAATTTTATGGATCAAAATATCCTTATTTAGTTTATAAATTATGGAATATTGAAAAATCATTAATTTCACAAGATATTAATATCGGTGATTATGATATTGTTATTGCAACTAATGTTCTTCATGCTACTAAAAATATACGTAATACTATACGAAATGTAAAAGCTGCATTAAAAATAAACGGTATTGCAATATTAAATGAAATTAGTAATAAAACTATATTTGCGTCTGTTTTATTTGGTTTAATTGATGGATGGTCTTTAGCTGAGGATACATATTTACGTATTCCAGGTAGTCCAGGACTATATGCTCAAGATTGGTTTTTATTATTACAACAAGAAGGTTATCATAATATATCATTTCCAGTTATTAGAGAACATAAACTCGGGCAACAAATTATTGTTGCGCATAGTAATGGAATTATTCGTCAAAATAGTTTCAATAGTTTAAATAAAGATAATATTCATTCTTCTTCTTTATTAACTCAAAATAATTCATATAAATTAAAAAATAATATTCAAAATAAAAATTTTATTTCAGAAAAGAATATCGATAAATCTGTTTTAATGAATTTTATTCAGAATTCAATTCTGAATGCTTTATCTGAATCTTTAATAATTCAAATTGATATTATTAAATTAAATATACCTTTTTCAGATTATGGTATTGACTCTATATTAGGAGTAAATTTTATTCAAAAAATTAATAATGATTTAAAATTAAAACTTAATACAACTATTTTATTTGACTACACAACTGTTGATAGTTTATCTCAATATATCATTACTAATTATAAAGAAATCATAGAAAAAAAATATTTAACCACTATATCAAAAGAAAAATTAGAAAAATCTATTGTTAATAATCAAAACAATAGTTTAAATAAAGATAATATTCATTCTTCTTCTTTATTAACTCAAAATAATTCATATAAATTAAAAAATAATATTCAAAATAAAAATTTTATTTCAGAAAAGAATATCGATAAATCTGTTTTAATGAATTTTATTCAGAATTCAATTCTGAATGCTTTATCTGAATCTTTAATAATTCAAATTGATATTATTAAATTAAATATACCTTTTTCAGATTATGGTATTGACTCTATATTAGGAGTAAATTTTATTCAAAAAATTAATAATGATTTAAAATTAAAACTTAATACAACTATTTTATTTGACTACACAACTGTTGATAGTTTATCTCAATATATCATTACTAATTATAAAGAAATCATAGAAAAAAAATATTTAACCACTATATCAAAAGAAAAATTAGAAAAATCTATTGTTAATAATCAAAACAATAGTTTAAATAAAGATAATATTCATTCTTCTTCTTTATTAACTCAAAATAATTCATATAAATTAAAAAATAATATTCAAAATAAAAATTTTATTTCAGAAAAGAATATCGATAAATCTGTTTTAATGAATTTTATTCAGAATTCAATTCTGAATGCTTTATCTGAATCTTTAATAATTCAAATTGATATTATTAAATTAAATATACCTTTTTCAGATTATGGTATTGACTCTATATTAGGAGTAAATTTTATTCAAAAAATTAATAATGATTTAAAATTAAAACTTAATACAACTATTTTATTTGACTACACAACTGTTGATAGTTTATCTCAATATATCATTACTAATTATAAAGAAATCATAGAAAAAAAATATTTAACCACTATATCAAAAGAAAAATTAGAAAAATCTATTGTTAATAATCAAAACAATAGTTTAAATAAAGATAATATTCATTCTAAAACAAATTTTTCTTCTATTCCTATCATTAAGAATTCTTCATTCTCAGAATTAAATTTAGATGGAATTGCAATAATTGGATTATCTGGTCAATTTCCTGGCGCAGAAAATGTTAATGTTTTTTGGGAAAATATAATTTCTGGAATCAATCCTATAATAGAATTACCTTCAAACTATTTAGACTCTAAATACTATAATATAAAACCACAAAAAGAAAAAACTTATTGTAAATGGGGGGGTATTTTATCTTCTCGTGATTGTTTTGACCCAATGTTCTTTAATATTTCACCACGTGATGCTAAATCAATGAATCCACATCAACGTTTAATCCTTCAAGAAGGATGGAAAGCTATAGAAGATGCTGGTTATAATCCAAGAACATTGTCAGACAGTCTTACGGGTATTTTTATTGGTGCTGAACCTACTTCTTATATTTATGAAACCTTTACTGGAGCATCTGATGCTATTGTAGCCTCAAGGCTTTCTTATTTTTTAAATTTGAGAGGCCCATCTTTTGTGGTTAATACTGGTTGTTCATCTTCAGCAGTAGCTATTCATTTAGCTTGTCAAAGTTTACGAAATGGTGAAACTAATTTAGCATTAGCTGGTGGAGTATTTGCTGTTATGAATCAAACAATTTTAATTGGACTTGCGCAAACTCATATGCTTAGTTATAGTGGTATTTGTAATACTTTTGACTCTAAAGCTGATGGTATGGTTTTATCAGAAGGGGTAGGTATAGTAGTTTTAAAATTATTAAAAAAAGCAATAATAGATAAAGATCAAATTTATGGAATTATTAGAGCCTCTGGTATTAACCAAGATGGTGCTAGTAATGGAATTACTGCTCCTAGTGGTATTGCTCAACAAAAACTTATTACTAGTATTTATAAAAAATATAAGATTAATCCTGAGCGAATTACATATATTGAAGCGCATGGAACTGGTACAAAATTAGGTGATCCTGTTGAAGCTAATGCATTAGTAAATGCATTTAAAAAATTTACCACAAAAACTAATTATTGTGCAGTTGGTAGTGTTAAATCATATATTGGTCACACTTCTGCTAATGCAGGAGTAACAGGATTAATTACTGTGTTATTATCACTAAAAAATCATAAATTACCTGGATTACGAAATTTTAAAAAACTTAATCCATTAATTCAATTTGAAAATTCTCCATTTTACCCAAACATCAAAACATCTTTATGGAATTCAATTGATAAGAAACCATTAATGGCGGCAATAAATTCATTTGGCCATAGTGGTACTAATGCTCATTTAGTTGTAGAAGAATTTGTATTTTTAAAAAAAAATATTATTAATTTTTCTAAAAATAATTCATCACAATTAATTATTTTATCAGCAAAAAACAAAGATAGATTATTAGAATATATTAAAAAATTAGTCGAATTTATAACAAAAATTTTATCTAAAAATAATTTTGTTAAAAATTTAGAAAATTTATTGTCTAATATTGCTTATACTTTACAAGTTGGGCGAGATTCTATGGAATTCAGAATTGCATTTATAGTTAATGATTTAAATCATTTGATTAAATTCTTAAAAAAAATAATAAAAAATAATTTTGATATAAATAATAAATTTTTTGAAGATAATATATGGATTAATGATTTGGAATCAGTTAATAAAATAACTATAAAAGATAATATTGTTAAAGAATGGTTATTTTGTAGTAATTTAAAAAAATTAGCTAATGCTTGGGTAAAAGGAGTTTTTATTGACTGGAAAAAACTTTACATAAAAAATAAAAATTATAATCGTATTCATTTACCTACTTATCCATTTGAAAAAGAACATTATTGGAAACCAAGTAATATAAAAATTAAAAAAAATATACTACCAATTTTTAAAAAAAATACCTTACATCCATTAGTTCATGAAAATGTTTCTACATTAAATAAACAATGTTTTATTTCTACATTTCATGGTAATGAATTTTTCTTATCCGATCATATAATAAATAATTATAAAATGTTACCAGGTGTAACTTATTTGGAAATAGCGTATTTTTCAGTAAATTATTCAATAAATAATTTTTCTAAAGATAAAAAAATATTTAAGTTTAAAAATATTATTTGGATTAGACCTGCTTTTATTAGTAATAAATTATTAAATATTTCTATAAATTTAACAAAAAAATCAGATAATTTAATTAATTATTCAATTTATAGTAATGATATGTCTTTAAATAAAGATAAATTATTACATAATCAAGGATTAGCGTATATAGTATCATCAAAATCAGAATCTATATATTTAAATTTATCAAATTTAAAAAATATTTTTAAAAATTTTGAAGTAGAAGTTGATAAATGTTATATGATTTTAGAGAAAATGAATATTTTTTACGGTCCTTCTCATAAAAGTTTAAAGATAATTTACTGTATAGAAAATCAAGTATTAGCTTATTTATGTTTACCGGATATAATTAAAGATACATGTGACTCTTATACAATCCACCCATCATTAATGGATGGAGCATTTCAAGCCAGTGTTGCTTTAAAATTAAACAATAATAATTTTGATGATAAAAAATCATTATTACCCTTTTCTTTAGAAGAATTAGAAATTTTTGGTAAGTGTGAAAAAGAAATGTGGGTTTGGATACGTCATAGTGATCATAAATCTTTTAAAGAAAATAATAACAATATACAGCGTCTTAATATTGATTTATGCACAAATAATGGAGAAATTAGGATTCGAATAATAGGATTTACCTCACGAGTTTTAATAGATAATAATATAAATACTATTTCTTCAAAAAAAAATGATTCTATTTCTCACCCTTTATTTATAAAACATGATTTTGATCAAACTAAATGGACGTCAAATTTTAATGGAAATGAATTTTTTTTAAAAGACCATAAAAATATAATGCCAGCTGTAATTTATTTAGAAATGGCTTATATTGCTGCCGCAAAAAATACTAAAATAACAGGTTTAAGTAATATTATTTGGCCAAAAATTTTATTTATTAAAAAAAATAATACATTAATAACTCAATTAATTTTTAAAAATATTAATAGAATTGAAAAATATATTATTTTTGATTCTCAAAGTAAAGATGTTTATTGTCAAGGTAACTTTATTATAGATAATTCTGATAGTGATCACATATCAAAAAATCAACAAGTAACAGATTTTTGTATATCAGATATTAAATTATTAAAATCTCGTTGTAATTCTGTATTAAATTATCAGCAGTGTAATTATATACTTCAATATACTCATGGCCCATCTTTAATGAGTATTTATAAATTATATTCTAATAATAAAGAAGCATTAGCTTTATTAAATTTTCCAGAAAAATTTTTAGATAAAAATAATAATTATGTATTTCATCCAAGTTTATTAAATGGAGCAATTTTAAGTAGTGTAATTTGGTCAATTATCAATCGTGATAAATCTAAATTAATACAAAATTTACCAATGCCATTTAGTTTAAAAATATTTAAAATTCATAATATATTATCTTTTTCAAAGAAACTATATGTATATATAAAAAAATCAAAAAATTTTACATTATCTGAGAATTTAGAATTTTTTAATATTCAAATATTTAATACAAAAGGTACATTATTAATATCCTTATTAGATTTAACTTTAATCTTTAAAAAACCTAAATATAATTTATTATATGCTACCCCAAAATGGAAAAGTGAAAAATTAAGTTCTAAAACAAAAAATATTAATAATATCTCTAAACCAAGATTTCTTCTTATAGAAAAAAATATTCAATTGCAAAATGCATTATATAATGCTTGGCCTAATTCTATTATCGATATTATTTTTGAGAAAAATACAAATGATATTGAAAAAAATATATTTTTTGAAAAATTTTTAAAATATATATTTAAGTACTGCAAAAATATTTTAAAAGAAAATAATAATATTATTCAATCTTTAATATTATTAATACCATTAGAAAAAAAAGCTTTTTTATATGGAGGCAGTATATCTGGTTTTTTAAAGACAGCTTGTTTTGAATATACAAAATTATCAGCAAAAATTATTTATTATCCAATTATAAAAACAGATAATTCCGATAAAAAATTATCAAATTTAATATTTAATATTTCTACTGAAATTTCATCTATATCTACTGACGTAGAAATTTGTTTTCCTAAAGAAGGAAAACGTAAGGTACGAAAATTATGTGAAATTGATATTAAAAATAATAAAGAAAATATACTTTTAAATATTAAAGAAAATGATGTAATTTGGGTTATTGGTGGAATGGGAGGAATTGGGCGTTTATTAGCTAATTATTTGGGAATTATTAAAAAATCTCACTTAATATTAAGTGGTCGATCTGAATTAAATGATAAAAATTTAAAATTTATAGAAAAATTAAAAAATAAAAATATAAATATATCTTATTTAAAAACTAATATTTCAGAAATTGAATCTATTAACACTACTTTATCTATTATTAAAAGAAAATATGGAAAATTAGATGGTATTATTCATTGCGCTGGAATTATTGAAGATAATTATATTATTAATAAAACAACATCACAGTTTATGCGCGTTGTTTGTCCAAAAATTACCGGTTTACTAAATATAGATGTAGCTACTTTAAATTTATCAATAAATTATATAATATTATTTTCTTCAATAGCTGGATTTTTTGGTAATATAGGTCAATCTGATTATTCAACAGGTAATTCTTTTATGGATGCATTTGCTGATTATCGTAATCAATGCATGTATTCTGGAAAAAGATCAGGAAAAACATTATCTTTGAATTGGCCTTTATGGTTAGAGGGTGGTATGCAAATGAATGTAGCTAATGAAAAATTAATGAAAAAAGCAACCGGCATGACCGCAATGGACAATATTTCTGGATTAATCGCTTTTGAAAATGTTTTTTCTAAGAATTATAACCAAATATTAATAGCTTTTGGAGATTATTCAGTAATTAAAAAACGTTTACTATCATTTAAAAAAGATTCTACTTATGTAAATTTTACAAATAATGAAAAAGAAATAGTAAAATTTAATATTGATAAAAATACAAAATTAACACAAAATGAAAATAAATTATCAGAAATGGTGCGTTCTGAATTAATTAATATAGTAGCAAAAGTTCAACATATACCACATGAAAAAATATCATTTCAAAAAAATTTATCTGCTTATGGTTTTGATTCAATTAGTTTTACTGAATTTGCAAATGTATTAAATAAAACTTATGAATTAGTACTTATGCCTACATTATTTTTTGAAATACAAACTCTAATTGACTTGGAATCTTACTTGTTAACTCATCATAAATCTGAATTAATAAAAAAACATAAATCAAATTATATAAAACATGAAAATAAATTATCAGAAATGGTGCGTTCTGAATTAATTAATATAGTAGCAAAAGTTCAACATATACCACATGAAAAAATATCATTTCAAAAAAATTTATCTGCTTATGGTTTTGATTCAATTAGTTTTACTGAATTTGCAAATGTATTAAATAAAACTTATGAATTAGTACTTATGCCTACATTATTTTTTGAAATACAAACTCTAATTGACTTGGAATCTTACTTGTTAACTCATCATAAATCTGAATTAATAAAAAAACATAAATCAAATTATATAAAACATGAAAATAAATTATTAAATTTAAAGAATTCTTTAGAAGATATCGATACAAATACTATTGCAATTATTGGAATTGGGGGAAAATTTCCTGGATCTAAAAATATTAATGATTTTTGGAGGAAATTAGAAAATAATGAGGATGCAATTACTGAGGTTCCTACAAGTAGATGGGATTGGAAAGCCATTTATGGAGATCCTCATTTAGAATCAGGTAAAACAAAAGTAAAATGGGGGGGATTTTTATATGATGCAGATTGTTTTGATGCTAAATTTTTTGGAATTTCACCTGCTGAAGCTGAAGTCATGGATCCTCAACTTCGACTTTTTATAGAAACAACATGGGCAGCTTTAGAAGATGCTGGTTATCCACCAAGCAAGCTTTCCGGAAGTAAAACTGCTATTTTTGCTGGAGTTTCTACCGCTGATTACAAAGATATTCTTAATGAGGCAAGACATAAAGGATTAGTTAAATCATTAGCAGAACCATTTCCTTTTATGATTGCTAACCGGGTTTCTTACTTATTTAATTTTCATGGACCTAGTGAGGTTATAGATACTGCATGTTCAAGTTCATTAATTGCAATTAATCGTGCTATAGAAAGTTTACATTTAAAAAATTGTGATTTAGCATTAGCAGGAGGGGTAAATATATTAGCCAATCCAAATATTACGATCGCATCAAGTAAAGCTGGATTATTAAGTGAAAACGGCCGTTGTATGACATTTGATCAAAGAGCAAATGGTTATGTACGTAGCGAGGGAGTGGGAGTTATTTTATTAAAACCATTAAAAAATGCAATTATTGATAATGATCATATTTATGGTATTTTTCGTGGAAATTTTGAAAATCATGGTGGGCATTCCTCTTCTCCAACTTCTCCAAATATGTTGGCACAAAAACAATTGTTAATAGATGTTTATCGTAGAGCTAATATTAATCCTTACACTATTAATTATATTGAAGCACATGGAACCGGTACAAAATTAGGTGATCCAATTGAAGTTAATGGACTTAAATCTGCATTTAGTGAACTTCATGAATATTATAAAACTCCACTATTAAAACCATATTGTGGGTTAGGATCTGTTAAAGCTAATATCGGGCATTTAGAAGCTGCATCTGGTGTTATTGGAGTTATTAAAGTTTTATTAATGTTAAAATATAAAAAAATACCAGGAAATCCTCATTTAAAAATACCAAATTCTTATTTAAAATTAGATAATACTCCGTTTTATTTAGTTAACAAAACATGTGATTGGATTCAATTAGATAATAATATTCCACGTCGTGCTGGAGTTAGTAGTTTTGGGGTTGGTGGTTCTAATGTTCACGTTATAATTGAAGAATATAGAAAAAATATTAAAACTAAATACATAAAAGAAAATACTGTATTAGTACGCATTATAATGCTTTCAGCAAAAACTAAAAAATCTTTAAAAGAATATGTTATACTTTTATTAGAATTTATAATAAAAGAAAAAAATAATTTTTCTTTATGTGATTTGGCTTATACTTTACAAGTTGGACGTGAGGCAATGAAGTATAGATTAGCGATTTATGTAAATTCATATGAAGATTTAATTAAAAAATTACAAGATTATTTAAATAAAAAAATAACTAATGGAATATATACTAATTTTTCTAAAAATAATGAAAATAAAAATTTAGAAAAAATAAATAAAACTAAAAATATATCCATTCTTATTGATTCTTGGATTAAAAAAAATAAATATGATAAATTAATATTATCTTGGATTAATGGTTATGAATTTAGTTGGGATAAATTATATAATATTTTAAAACCAAATCGTATTAGTTTACCAACTTATCCATTTGATCGTCAAAGATATTGGGTATCAATACAACCAAAATTAGTAAATAAATATAATAATATTTCAATAATCAATAAAGAAAAAAAAATATATAATAAAAAATCAATTTTTACTTTTGAAGAAGTATGGGTTAAATCTCCATTAATTTCTTTACCTATTTCTAAAGTTAAAAAAAATAATTTACTTTGTTTTTCTTCCAATAAAGATTTTCAAAATAAAATTGTAGAAAGTATTAGTAGTTATACGGATATAATTTTTATTGAGCAAAGTGATAATATAAAAATATCTCCTAATGATACAGTTCATTATAAAATTAATAAGGACAATATTAATGATTATACATTTATTTTAAATAAAATATATGAAAAAGATAAAAAAATAGATTCTGTTTTTTATTTATGGCCATTAGAAGACAAGAATTGTATATATAATATTATGCCAATAATATATTTTTTACAAGCAGTAAAAAAATCTAAATTATATTTACGTAAATTGATTATATCAGGAATAAGTATTAATAAAAAAAATGAAGAAGATTTATATTATTGTTATTTTAATTCTTGGGTTGCTTTTGAGCGTTCATTGCATATAATAATGCCAGAAACACAAATATCTATAGTATTTGCAGAAAAAATAACTAATTTTAATATAAAAAATTGGATAAATATTCTTTTTAAAGAATTACAAGAACCAAAATTATTTAGCATAATGTATTATGGAAATGATTTGATTCGTTACCAATTAAATATAAAATCAATCATTTTAAAAGATTTTAAAAATAGTTATATTAAACAAGGAGGGACTTATCTTATTACAGGAGGAACCGGAAGACTTGGAATGTTATTTTCTGATTACTTAATCAATAAATATTCTACTAATTTAATATTAAGTGGTCGTTCTAAATTAAATTCTATAATTTATAAAAAATTAAAAAAATTTAATAACAAAGCTATATATATACAAGTTGATGTATCTGATAAATTAAAAATGATATCCGAAATAAATTCAATAATAAATAATATCGGTCCTATTGATGGTGTTCTTCATATTGCTGGAATTAGTGGATTAACCTCTAATATATTAGAAGCAAATTATAAAAATTTCTATAGTGTTTTAAGTTCTAAAATTTCTGGAACAATAGCATTAAATTATGCTCTAGAAAATACAATTTTAAAATTACAAAAAAATAAATTAGATTTTGTTTGTTATTTTTCTTCTTCTTCTGCAATTCTTGGTGATTTTGGTTCATGTGATTATGCAATGGGAAATCGTTTTCAAACAGTATATGCAAAATATTTAAATAATAAAAATATTTATAAAAAATATACCAATAAATTAATTACAATTAATTGGCCATTATGGAACAATAGTAAATTTAAAATTGGTAATAATGAACAAACAGATTTTTATTTTAAATCTAGTAAACAAAAAGTTTTACATGAAAATGATGGTTTAAAGTTATTTGAACAATTATTAATACAAGATAAGATACAATATTTAGTATTATCTGGTGAATTAGAAAAATTAAATCAAATAATAAATAATATTGCACCTAAAGTATCTGAAAATAAAAAAATAAATAATTTTAATATTGAAAAATTTATTGAAAATGATATAAAAAATCATATTTGTAACATTCTTAATACTAAAAAGAGCGAAATTTATAAAAATAAAAATTTAGCAGATTATGGTTTTGATTCTATCAGTTTAGCTGAATTTTCTCGTATTTTAAGTAAATTTTATTCGCTTGATATTATGCCTTCAATATTTTTTAGTTACTCAACATTAGAGCGATTAATCACATATTTCATTAAAAATCATAATAATACTATGATTAAATTTTATAGAAATAAATATCCTTTAAAAACAGAATCTAAAAATATATCAATTTTATATGATAATAAAATTAATGAAAATTATGAAAATGTTTCAAAAAAATCTAATTTTATATTAAATAAAAATACAGATATAAATTCAGAAGAATTAATTGCTATAATTGGTATGAGCGGGCGTTTTCCGGCGGCACGTAATATAAATGAATTTTGGAAAATATTAATTAATAATAAAGATGTTATTTCAGAAATACCAGAAAAAATTTTTGATTGGAAACTATACTATGAAAATCCAATAAAATCATCTAATAAAATTAATAGTAAATGGTACGGATCTATTCCAGGTATAGATGAATTTGATCCATTATTTTTTGAAATATCTCCTTTAGAAGCAGAAAGAATGGACCCAAGACAACGCCATTTACTACAAGAATCCTGGTTAGCATTAGAGGATGCTGGTTATGGTCCAAATCAAATAGCAAATCAAAAAATTGGTATGTTTGTTGGTGTAGAAGAAGGCAGTAATTATCAAGATCGTCTCGATCAAGTTAATTTAACTTCAACTCATAACGCTATTTTATCAGCACGTTTAGCATATTTTATGGATCTTAAGGGTCCTGTAATGGCAATTAATACTGCTTGTTCATCATCTTTAGTTGCTACACATATAGCTTGTCAAAGTTTACGTCAACACGAATGTGATACAGCTATTTCAGCTGGAGTTAATTTAATGATATCTCCAGAAGCATATATCGCTATGACAAGTGCTGGAATGTTGTCTCCTGATGGAAAATGTTATGTTTTTGATGAACGTGCAAATGGTTTAGTACCTAGTGAAGCGGTAGTTGCAGTGGTATTAAAACGTTTATCTCGAGCGCTTTCTGATGGAGACCCAATACATGCTATAATACGAGGAAGCGGTATTAATTATGATGGAAAAACTAATGGAATTACTGCTCCAAATGGTATTTCGCAAACTGAATTAATAAAATCTGTATATAAAAAATCAAATCTTAATCCAGAAGATATTAATTATATAATAACACATGGAACCGGTACAAAATTAGGAGATCCAGTTGAAATTAATGCTTTACATGACGTATTTAAAAATAAAACATATAATCAAAAATTTTGCGCAATAACTTCAAATAAAAGTAATATTGGACACACTTTCGCTGCATCTGGTTTAGTAAGTTTAATTAATTTAGTTCAATCAATAAAATATAAAATAATTCCCGCATCATTACATTGCGAAAAAGAAAATAATTATATTATATTAAAAAATAGTCCATTTTATATCAATAAATCTAATAAAAAATGGAATACTGTAAATGAGAAATTAAGAATTGGAGCGGTAAGTGCTTTTGGTATGAGCGGAACTAATGCTCATATTGTATTACAAGAATATATATCTACTAATTTTAAAAATATTAAAAATAATACTTTTATTTCTTCAAACCCATATCATATGGTAGTTCTTTCTGCTAAAACAAAAATTTCTTTAAAAGAAAAAATGAAACAAATATTGTTATTTTTAAGAAAAAATAATACAGTTTGTATAGAAAATTTTGTTTATACTCTAATGCAAGGAAGACATCATTTTCAATATCGTTGTGCAATTATAATTTCTAGTATTGAAGAAGTTGTAAAAATAATAAATGATACATTAAATTCCAAAGAAAAAATTTTACATACTAATTATTTAAAAGGAATAGTAAGTCATAAATTTACTAGTAATAAAATAATAGATTCATATATAAATAAATTAACTAAACGTTGTTTATTATCAAAAACACAAAAAAAAGAACATTATGAAAATCTTTTAGAATTAGGTAATTTATACTGTCAAGGTTATATAATACCTTGGAATAATTTATATCCGAATAAATTTGATCGTATTCATTTGCCAGGTTATTTATTTTTAAAAGAACATTATTGGATAGAAAAGAAAAATATTAATTTTTTACAAGAAAAAAATCCAGAATATAAAAAAATAGAATTTAGTATTCTGTTTCTGAATTTATCTCGAATCATTCTTGAGAAAAAAACTAATAATTCTATTAATGCATTAAAAAATATAATATGGGGTAAAATACCTGAAATAGAAAATTATAAAGATACTAAACTTAAAATAAATATGTATAAAAAAAATAATAAATTAGTATATACTACTCATATAGTAAAACACTGTTGTCAAATAGGAGAAATTGATTTAAATAATATTAGTATTATAAAAAATCCAATAGATTTAAATAAATTACAAAAAGATCTAGATATTCTAAAAATTAATTGTAAAAATATTTTAAAAATATGTATTTCTAAAAAATTTTTATTTGCCGATATTTTATTAAACAAAAAAAATAACTTATATAATGAATCAATATTTTTGAGTAAAGCATTAGAATTAATTCATATTTTTGTTAATTATCATAAAATCATTATAAATAATGATTTATTACCATTTTCTTTAAAATATATCAGGATTTATAAAAAAATTCCATTAAATATAAAATTATATTTAATTTGCAAAAAGGTAGAATTAAATGGATCTTATCAGCAATATGATATAATATTTTATGATAATAAAGGAAATATGTGTTTAAAGTTAAAAGATTTAATTTTTAAAAAATCAAATAAATTAATAAATATTGATGAAATTTTTTCTAATTTATGAAAAAATTTTTATAAAAATTTTATTTAATAAAATATTTTAATAATTATGATAGATATAAAATTACTTCGTAAAAATATTAATACTATTGCTTCTATTTTATTAACTCGTAATTTTTTTTTAGATGTAAATGAATTTCATAAAATAGAATTAGAGCGCAAAAAAATACAGTTATATACTGAAAATTTAAGAAATAAAAGAAAAAAAATATCTCACAAAATAGGTCAAATGAAAGGTACTATAAATAATAAAGATATTATTACTTCAATGACAGAGAAAGTTATTAAAATTGGAAATGATTTAAAATCTTCATCTGAAAAATTAAAAAAAATCCAATTAAAACTTAACAAATTTATATTATCAATACCTAATTTACCCCATAAAACAACTCCAATAGGCCTTAAAGAATCCGATAATTTAGAATTACGTAAAATCTCTAATCCACCTATTTTAAATTTTGTAGCTAAAGATCATGTTGATTTAGGAATAGAATTAGGTTTAGATCTTGATTCCGCAATTCAAATAACTAGTGCTCGTTTTTCTGTTCTCAAAGGAGATATTGCTAGTTTACATAGGGCATTAACACAATTTATGTTAAATACTCATATTAATGATCATGGATATACTGAATGTTATATTCCATATATTGTTAATGAAAATTCTTTATACGGAACAGGTCAATTACCAAAATTTGAAGAAGATTTATTTATTGTAAAAAGAGGAGGTGAAAATGAAAATAAAGTAAATGAAAAGTTATTATATTTAATTCCAACATCTGAAGTACCATTGTTAAATTTATTTCGTAATAAAATTATTTGTTTTGATATGTTGCCTATTAAATTAACAGCATATTCACCATGTTTTCGTTCTGAATCTAAAAGTTATGGGAGTGATACAAGAGGAATCATTCGACAACATCAATTTGATAAAGTAGAAATAGTACAAATTGTGAATCCAGATGATTCTTATCATGTATTAGAAGAAATGTTAGAACATGTAGAAAATATTTTAAAAAAATTAGGTTTAGTGTATAGAATTATTACATTATGTACCGGGCAAATAGGATTTAGTGCAGCAAAAACTTTTGATATTGAAGTATGGCTTCCAGGTCAAAATATATATCGTGAAATTTCATCAATTTCAAATTGTGAAGATTTTCAAGCAAGACGTTTAAAAAGTCGTTTCCGAAAAAATAAAGAAAAAAAACAAGAAATGGTTCATACATTAAATGGGTCTGGATTAGCTGTTGGAAGAACTTTAGTAGCTTTATTAGAAAATTTTCAAAGAAAAGATGGTAGTGTTGATATACCATCAGTTTTACATCCTTATATGAATGGAGTTACTAGTTTAAAAAAAATAACTAATAAAAAATATATATTTTAAATAGTATTTTTAAAACTTTTTAATAAACAAAAATTATTCCATAATTTATATTTATTATATGGGTTATTTAATAGATATGAAATTTCATTAGTAACTAATATTAATATATCTTCAATGTAATATAAATCACCTGGATAAATATTTAAAACAGCATTTTTTTCATTTTCTGTTTTTATAATTTGTTTATTTTTATTGTCTATTATTTTTTCAACAATTTTTTCGCTAATTAATTGTAATTTAATTTCTCTTCCCATAAAAATTAAAATAGAAGGATGATAATAAGTTATATATTTATTTAAGTCTATAAAATTACATTTTAATGTAATTTTTTTTTGCATATTAAATATATGCAAAATATTATTAAGTAATTCTTCTTCCTCTTTTATGTGAAAATCATTCATTATAAATAGATAACTAGTTTTATCAATTTTATTAATATCTTTACATAAAATTATAAGCATTTTATTTTCATATATTTTATCTTTCTTTTTATTAAAATAATTATTTGACTTAAATGATATTAAATTTATTATTTTTTTATTATTATATAATTTATTACGTTCTATCCATATTGGATTAATGCCAATTTCATTAAGTATAGTCATATAAATGATTAATTTTTTACTAATTTTATTTATATTCATAGTTTTAATTCATTAAGAAATTTAATTATTTAATTTTTAATAATACGATCAGAAATAGTTTTTACAATTTTATTTCTAATATAAAGTGGTTGAACTTTATCTGATGTAACTAATTTATTTTTAATTGCTGTATAATAACCTAATTTTGCAATTTGACGCGCAGATGGAATAATTAATTTTTGAATATTATTAGTGGTTAGTATACATTTATCAAACAATATAGAATTGTAAAATTTATTTTTATACGCTTTTAATCCATTTCCACATAAAATTGGATTTCCTGTTGGGGTAATACATTCAATTGAGGATAAAGTAGGTTTAGTAATAATATCCCATCCTATATCTGAATTTATATAACTATATTGTGCCCAATATACTTTTCCCATATGAGCATCTAATATAGTTAAAACATCTTTTATATTAAAATATTCATAACAAGCTTGCGCCATTGCTTCTAACGTAATAATGGGAGCCACTAATAATTTTGCTCCGAATGATAAGCCTTGCGTGATACCGCACGCAATTCGTATACCAGTAAAGGATCCTGGCCCAATTCCACATGCAATAAAACTGCATTGATTTAGTTTAATTTGAGCATGTTTTAATATCATTTGTATCATTGGTAAAACACATTGTGAATGTTTATTTTTATTATAAGATTCATAACTAAATAAACTATACTTATTTAGCAATGCTACACTTGAAATTTCAGTGGATGTTTCTATTGCAAGAATTGTGAACATTTTTGAAATTAAATTTTTAAAATTTTTTAAAATATAAATATTTATGACTTTTTTAAAGCTTAATAAGAATAATAAAAATAATTTAAAATTAGCTATTTTACAAAAAAAATGGATTATAGCTTGTTTATGCGCAAGATGGTGTGATAATTGCCGAAAATATAAAATAAATTTTTTTAAATTATCGCAACGTTATTTGAAATATTATTTCGTTTGGATTGATATTGAAGATCAATACCATATTATTGGTGATTTTGATATTAATAATTTTCCTACTTTGCTTATTCAATATGGTAATAAGGTACTTTTTTTTGGAGAAGTAGAATCTAAAATTTCTTTGACAGAATTTATATTTAATAATATATATCAAAAAAATAAAGAATTAAATTCTAATTTTTTATTAGAAAAAGAAAATAAATTTTGGCAAAAAAATATTGAATTAAGTTTTAGGTTAAATAAAAATTATTTATGAAATTAATTTTATTAAAAATAAATTAAAAATAATTAATATATTAGTTTATAATATTATACAATTATAATATTATAAAAATAATTTTAATATATAAATATATGAACGGAGATGTGGCCGAGTGGCTAAAGGCACTTCCCTGCTAAGGAAGCATACGAGTTTTATTGTATCGTGGGTTCGAATCCCACCATCTCCAATAAAATTTATAAAATTTTTTAATTTTAAATATTTCAAATAATTGATTAAGTAAATTTATGTAATTTTTTCTTTCTTTCATTTTCTTTTAAAAAACGTTTTCTTAAACGAATATTTTTTGGAGTTATTTCCACAAGTTCATCATCATTGATAAATTCAATTGCATATTCTAGTGTTATCTTAATAGGCGATATAAGCTGTATAGCTTCATCACTTCCGGAAGAACGAATATTTGTAAGTTGCTTTTCTTTGATTGGATTTACAAGTAAATCATTATCTCTAGAATGAATACCAATAATCATTCCTTCATATACTAAATCGTTATGATTAATAAATAAACGACCACGGTCTTGTAATTTCCATAAAGAATATGCAACTGCTTTACCAGAATATTGAGAAATTAATACACCATTTCTGCGTTTTCCTAAATCATATTTTGATTTATTGTAAAACGGCGCGTATTCCTCAAATACATGACTTATTAACCCAGTTCCTCGTGTTAATGTTATAAATTCATTTTGAAAGCCAATTAATCCTCTAGATGGAATACGATATTCTAAACGCACTCTTTCTTTTTCATTAATTTCTATATTTTTTAAATCTCCACCACGGTAATTAAGTTTTTGCATAATAATACCTTGATTAATTTCCTCAATATCTACAAAAAGATTTTCGTATGGTTCATACAGTTCACCATTTAATGTTTTAAAAATTACACGCGGGCGAGATACTGATAACTCATAACCTTCACGACGCATATTTTCTATTAAAATAGTTAGGTGTAATTCTCCTCTTCCGGATACCTCGTAAATTGAATCATCATGTTTATTTTGAGTTACACGAAGTCCTATATTATTCTTAATTTCGTGATCAAGACGATTTTTAATTTGACGTGTTGTAATAAATTTTCCCTCACGCCCAGCTAAAGGAGAGTTATTAACCATAAAATTTATCGTTAAAGTAGGTTCATCTATATTTAACATTGGTAAACCATTTGGTTTACTTGGGTCACAAATAGTGGAACCAATACAAATTTCTTCAATTCCAGTAATTAAAACAATATCTCCAGATAATGCTTCGTTTACTAATACACGATCTAAACCTTTAAAAACTCGAATTTGATTGATTTTAGCTTTATTGGGTTTGTCATCTGGTCCATTCATAATCACTACATCTTGTAGAGATTTAATACGCCCACTTAAAATTCTTCCAATACCTATTTTTCCTAAATACGAAGAATATTCTAATGATATTATTTGTAATTGTAGTGGGTTATTAGAATTATCTTTGTGTACAGGAACATATTTTAATATAGCTTCAAATAATGGAATCATATTACCTTGACGAGCTTTTGAATTTTCATTTGCGTAACCATGTAATGCTGAAGTATAAATTACTGGAAAATCTAATTGTTCTTCTGTTGCGCACAGTTTATCAAATAAATCAAAAGTTGCATCAACTACCCATTCTGGTCGAGCATTAGATCTATCAATTTTATTAACTACAACAATTGGTTTAAAACCTAGTTTTAAAGCTTTACGTGTTACGAAGCGTGTTTGAGGCATAGGTCCTTCTACTGCATCAATAAGAAGTAAAACATTATCTACCATTGATAAAATACGCTCAACTTCTCCACCAAAATCAGCATGACCAGGAGTATCAATAATATTAATTCGAGTACCATTATACTCAATAGAACAATTTTTAGAAAAAATTGTAATACCCCGTTCTTTTTCGATTTCATTTGAATCCATTATACGCGCATTAATATTTTGATTTTTACGAAATGTTCCTGATTGACGCAATAAATGATCAATAAGAGTAGTTTTACCATGATCAACATGAGCAATAATTGCTATATTCCTGAAAGAACGTTTTGTTTTTAACATAAAATTTATAAAATTAATATCAATTTAATATACTAAAATTAGTTAATATTTTTATAAAATATAATTATTAAAATAATGAAATGAGACGAACTGGAGTTAATAAAAAAAAATTATTTATAAAACCAATCCCAAGAAATTGACAATTTTTTTTATTATAAACACGAACTTTATTATTTGAAATAAAACCTGATTTAATTAATATATAAATATTTTCATCAGATAAAAATAAATTTTGTCCATGTAAAAAACGTTTAGATAATAAATCTGATAAATAAATAATTCCAAATGATGATAATAAAATATCTATTGGAATTAATGATGAAATACGTTCATATTCTGAGTATTTAATAATTGTATCAATATTTAAACACTTATCTAATGTTAATTTATCAATTCCAATGCGACGTAAGTATTTTAAATGCGCGCCACATCCTAACATTTTTCCTATATCTTCACTAAGTACACGTATATATGTCCCTTTGCTACAATGTATACGTAAAGTTAAATATGGAATAGTGTAATCGATTATTGTAATTTTATATATCTTAATATATCTTAATTTTCTTTTTATGGTTATACCGGATCTAGCATATTTATATAAGGGTATTCCTTTATATTTTAATGCAGAATACATCGGCGGAATTTGAGAAATTTTTCCATGAAAATTTATTAAAATTTTTTCAATAATTTCTATTGAATTTGGAATATTTTTATTAAAATCAATGATTTTACCTTCAATATCCCCTGTTTCAGTAGTAATTCCTAAATGTATAATAGCTTCATAATATTTATCTGCCTCAGATAAATAATTAGAAAATTTTGTTGCCTCTCCAAAACATAAAGGCAATAAACCTGTTGCAAATGGATCTAATGTACCAGTATAACCAACTTTTTTAGCATTTAATAAATATTTGATTTTTTTTAATGCATTATTACTAGATAAACCATATGGTTTATCTAGTAATAAAACACCATGAATAATATTTTTATTTTTTTTAATATGAAATTGCATACAATATTTAATCTATAATTTAATTAAAATAAAAATATTAAAATTAATTATTAGTATTTTTATTTAAAACCCCATCGATTAATTTAGATATCATCATAGCATTTTCTATAGAATTATCATAAAAAAAATTAAGAATAGGCAAGGTATGAATGTGTAATTTTTTAGAAAGCTTAAATCGAATATAATTTTTAGCTTTAGATAAATTATCTAAAATATTTTTAATAGAAATATCTTTATTAAAAGTTGTAAAAAAAATTTTAGCATAAGAATAATCTAAAGTTATTTTTACTTCTGTAATTGTAATAATATTTATTATTGGATTTTGAATATCAAATGCAATAATTTCTGAGATATCACGTTGAATTTGATTTTCTATTCGAGATAATCTTTCTAAAGTATTTTTTTTTTGATTCATTTTATTTATTTAAAATTTATTTTTTAATATTTATATTATTAATTAATTTATTTATTAATTTATATATTTTTTGTAATTGTATGAACTTCGAAAATTTCAAGACGATCTCCTATAACTATTTCATTATAGTTTTTTAATGAAATACCACATTCAAAACCAGCTTTTACTTCCTTAACGTTATCCTTGAAACGTTTTAATGAATCTAGTTCTCCCGTCCAAATTATATTTTTATTACGTAATATTCGAATTTTTGAATCACGACGTATAAGTCCTTCTAAAATATAACAACCAGCAATTTTACTAACTTTATTAACCAAAATAACTTGACGAATTTCAGCTAATCCTAATAAATTTTCTTTTTTTTCTAAAGGTATTAAATTCGTTATTTCTGATTTAATTTCTTTAATAATATTATAAATAATATTATGATAACGAATATTTATATTGTTAATTTGAGCTAATTTTCTAGTAGATGCATCAGCCCGCACATTGAATCCAATAATTATTGCTTTAGAAGCAATTGCTAAATTAATATCTGATTCATTAATATTTCCAACTGCATTATGTATTACTTGTATTTTAACTTTATCAGTTGATAAATTTTTTAAACTTTCTGTTAAAACTTCTCGTGATCCATAAACATCTGTTTTAATAATTATTAATAAATTTTTTACTTTTTCCTTATTAATATCATTAAACATATTTTCCGTTTTATGGAGTTTTTGTTTCGATAATTTAACATCACGAAATTTACCTTGACGAAACAAACCAATTTCACGAGCTTTTTTTTCATTTAATATAACAAATAATTCTTCTCCTGAAAAAGGTACTTTTGTTAATCCTTGAATTTCCACAGGAATTGATGGGCCAGCTTCAAGAATATTTTTACCATTTTCATTTAACATAGATCGTATTCGACCATAACTTGCGCCAGCAACGACTATATCACTACAACGTAGTGTACCAGATTGTATTAAAACAGTAGCCACAGGCCCTTTTCCTTTATCTAATCGAGATTCAATAATTACCCCTTTTGCTGGAGTTGTAACAGGAGCTTTTAATTCCAAAATTTCAGCTTGTAATGAAATATTTTCTAGCAATTTATTGATACCCACACCAGTTTTTGCGGAAATAGATATAAAAGGGGATGCGCCACCATATTCCTCTGGAATTACTTGTTCAGAAATTAAGTCTTGTTTTATACGATCTAAATTAATATCTAATTTATCAATTTTATTAATAGCTACTATTAATGGAACTCCACTAATTTTAGCATGTGCAATTGCCTCTCGTGTCTGAGGCATTACTCCATCATCTGCAGCAACTACTAAAACTACTATATCAGTAACTTTAGCTCCTCTAGCTCGCATCGCAGTAAATGCTTCATGCCCAGGAGTATCTAAAAAAGTAATTGATCCATGATTTGTTACAACATTATAAGCCCCAATATGCTGGGTGATTCCTCCCGCTTCACTAAATACTACATTAGTTTTTCGAATATAATCTAATAAAGAGGTTTTTCCATGATCAACGTGCCCCATAATAGTAACAATAGGTGCTCTAACTAATGATTCAGCTGTAATATTTTTATTATATTCATTTAACAGAAAAGATTCAGGATCATTTAATTTAGAAGCATGTGCGACATGCCCCATTTCTTCAACCAAAATCATTGCGGTTTCTTGGTCTAAAACTTGATTAATAGTAACCATTTGTCCTAATTTCATCAGGTTTTTAATTACCACTGATGATTTTACCGACATTTTATGCGCTAATTCTGAAACTATAATAGTTTCAGGAATATATATATTTTTAATTATAGAATCAGTTGGTATTTGAAAATTTGTTTTATAATTTTCATTATTTTTATAATTTTTTTGTATTATACGATTATTACCACGATTATTTCTACGTTTTTTATGAAAATTATTATTCAATTTATGTGATTTTTTTTCTAATTTAGTTGTATTTTTATTGAATATATTTAATTTTTTTATATCTTTTTTTTTATTTGATGATTTATTGGATTTATTTAACATACTTTAAAAGTATATAGGATTTATATATAACATTTATTTAATAATATTTATTTTTTAAAATTTTTGTAATTTTAGTAATTTTTATAAAAATATTAATTAATAATATATTCTTTTATAGAATTTTTGATTTGATTGATTAGTAGAAATATTAATTTTCCATCCGGTTAAATTTGATGCTAATCGTACATTTTGTCCATTACGACCAATTGCAATTGCTAAATTTTCTTCATTAACTATTACATCCATCATATGTTTTTGTTCATTTACTATCATAGAGAGTATATTTGCAGGAGATAATGCACTAATAACAAATTTTTTTGGGTCCTTTGACCAAAGTATAATATCAATACGTTCTCCTCTAAGTTCCCCAATAACAGCTTGTACACGAGATCCTCGTATCCCAACACACGCTCCAATTGGATCTATATGTTTATTTAGAGAATATACAGCTATTTTTGAACGAATACCTGGATCACGTGCAGCTGATTTAATTTCTAAAGAACCTTGTTCTATTTCAGGAACTTCTAATCTAAATAAATTTATAATAAATTCCGGTGAAACACGAGATAAAATTATATAAGGTTTTTTATATATTTTATTGTTATTATAATTACATTCAATTTGTTGAATATAAGCACGTAAACGATCTCCAATTCGAAAATTTTCTTTTGGAATCATTTTGTTTCTTGGTAAACGAGCTTCAATTCTTCCCAATTCAACAATGGCATCTCCATTGTATTCTATACGTTTAACTGTTCCAACAACTAAGGAGTCATTTTGTTTAAGAAAATCAGATAAAATTTTTTTACGTTCTGCGTCTCGAATACACTGCAAAACTAACTGCTTAGTATCTTGAGCAAAACGACGACCAATATCAACCGATTCTATTGGTTCTTCAATATAATCATTAATTTCTATATTTGGAATTCTTTCTAAAGCCTCAAAATGCAATACTTCTTGATCAGGTAATTGAAGCCCGGCATCATTTGGTACAACATGCCAACGACGAAAAGATTCAGAAAATCCTTTTTCTCGATCAATTGATACACGAATATCAACTTCGCCTTTATAACGTTTTTTTGTTGCTTGAGCAAGCGCATGCTCTAAAGATTTAAAAATCACTTCTTCATCGATATTTTTTTCTCGTGCTAAAGCATTTATTAAGTATAAAATTTCACGACTCATATTGACCCCCGAAATTTACTTATAAATATAAAAATATATTTTATCTAAATTATATAATAATCTATTATTACATTTTTTAAAATAAATATTAATTATTAATTTCTAAAAATTCCATAATAATTAACTTTTAATTTTTTTATTTTATAAAGTATATATTTAAATATTTATATTATAAATTAATTTAATAATTTTTATTATATATTTTAAAAATTTTTTACATCATTTTAATTCAAAAAATCAATTTATTAAAATTTTTATATACTTAATTTAAATTATATGTGAGTAATAAATTATTAACAACATTTTTTTTTAATTCCTTTAAATATCCTCGTTTAAATTCATGTGGTAATTTAATTATTCCATAACGAATACGAATTAAACGAGATACAATTAATCCAAATACTTCAAACATTTTACGTACCTCTCTATTGCGACCCTCATAAATTATTACTTTATACCATTTATTAGAACCATACCCTCCTGCTTCAGAGATATTTGAAAAACGCGCTAAACCATGTTTTAATTTAATTCCTTTAATTAATTTTATTTTTATATTCTTTGTTAATTTTCCTAATATTCGTACAGCATATTCACGTTCAATATTATAACGAGGATGCGATAATCTATTTACTAATTTTCCTGAATTAGTAAATAATAATAAACCCTCTGTATTAAAATCAAGTCTTCCAATAGACAACCATTTTGAATATTTTATATTTGGTAAATTATCAAATACTGATGGGCGATTATTTGGATCATTGTAACTAACAATTTCACCTGAAGGTTTATAATAAATTAATATACGAATATTATTTTTATAAATTTTACTCTTTAATAATTTTCCATTAATTTTAATGCAATCATTTAGAGCAATACGTTGACCAATATGCGCTGTTTTATTATTTATAGAAATACAACCAGAAATAATTAATTTTTCTATATTTCTTCGAGAACCTATACCAATACTTGCTAGTGCTTTTTGTAATTTTGGAAAATTATTATTTTCTTCTGAGTCAATATTTTTTGAAAAATTTTTAATATATTGAAATATCATAATATTTTAATAGTAATAAAAATAATTTTAATTTTATTTACAATTGAATATAATGTGATATTCCAATTTTTTTAATTAGTTTTAACTGTGTCTCTAACCAATAAATATGTTTTTCAGTATCACACAGAATATTTATTAATATATTCTGTGAAATAAAATCATTAAATTTGTTAATATTTAAAATTTCTTTTTTTATTGTAATTTGAGAAATTTTTTCTAATTTTAAATCATTTCTTAATATTTCTATAATATTTTTTCCAACTTTTAATTGACGTAATATTTTCATATTAGGTTTGCCATTAAGCATAAGAATTCTATCAATTAATTGATCAGCATGCTTCATTTCTTCCATAGATTCTTTATATTCTTTTTTAGACATTTTTATAAACCCCAAATTTTTACATATTTTAGAATGTAAAAAATATTGATTAGCCGCAGAGAGTTCGTTTATTAATTGAAAATTAAGTGATTTAATAATAGATGAATTATGCATAAAATTCCATAAAATTAATAAAAATTTTTATAAGTTAAGTAATTATTTATTTATATTTTTTAAAACGCAAATATTGAATAGTTTTTAGTTGAGCAATAATAATTGCTAATTTAGCTTTAGTTATTGAATAATCAATATTTGATTTTTTATTATATAAAATATTTTCAAGTAAAATTTTTTCTTTTTCTATTTGTTTTTCAACTAAATCAGAGCCATGAATTGCTGTATCCGCTAAAACAATTACAGAATCAGGTTGTATATCTATAATTCCTCCAGAAACAAAAATACATTTTTCTTCTATTTTTTTACTAATTTTTATTCTTATAAATCCTGGTTTAATACATGTAATTAATGGAGAATGCAAAGGATAAACCCCTAAATCCCCTAATTCTCCGGGTAACACTATAAATTCTATATTTTTATTAGAAAATAATAAACCTTCAATTGATACTATATCAATACGCATAGCATGAATTGTCATAAATTTTTACAATATATAATTAAATTTAAAATAACGTTTATTTATTTTTTATTTCATTAATTTCTTAGATTTTTTAATAGCTTCATCAATTGTTCCAACCATATAAAAAGCTTGTTCTGGAATATTGTCTAATTCTCCGCTTGAAATCAAATGAAATCCATTTAATGTATCTTTTAAAGATACATATTTTCCGCTTTTTCCAGTAAATACTTCTGCAACATGAAATGGTTGAGATAAAAAACGTTGCATTTTTCGCGCACGTGCAACTAATAATTTATCTTCCGGAGATAATTCATCCATTCCTAATATAGAAATAATATCACGTAATTCTTTATAACGTTGTAATGTGCTTTGAACTAATCTAGCAATTTTATAATGTTTTTTTCCTACAATTAATGGATCTAATTGACGAGATGTAGAATCCAATGGATCAATTGCAGGATATATACCTAATGATGCAATATCTCGAGATAATACTACAGTAGAATCTAAATGAGCAAAAGTAGTTGCAGGAGATGGATCAGTTAAATCATCTGCTGGAACATAAACAGCTTGAATGGATGTAATAGATCCCTTTTTAGTGGAAGCAATACGTTCTTGTAAATAACCCATTTCCTCTGCTAAAGTAGGTTGATAACCAACTGCAGATGGCATTCGACCTAATAATGCTGATACCTCAGTTCCAGCTAATGTATAACGATAAATATTATCAATAAAAAATAATACATCCTTTCCTTCGTCTCTAAATCCTTCAGCAATTGTTAAACCAGTTAAAGCTACACGTAAACGATTACCAGATGGTTCGTTCATTTGACCATATACCATAGAAACTTTAGATTTTTCTGGTTTATCTAAATTAACTACTTTTGCTTCTATCATTTCATGATAAAAATCATTTCCTTCTCGTGTTCGTTCTCCGACCCCAGTAAATACAGACAATCCGCTATGAGCTTTTGCGATATTATTAATTAATTCCATCATATTAACAGTTTTTCCAACTCCTGCTCCCCCAAATAAACCTACTTTTCCTCCCTTAGAAAAGGGGCATATTAAATCAATTACTTTAATTCCTGTTTCTAATAATTCTTGAGATGAAGATAATTCTTCATATGAAGGTGGGGTACGATGAATAGAAGAAACATATTTGTTACTAATATTACCTTTTTCATCGATTGGATCACCAAGAACATTTATTATTCTACCTAATGTAGCCTTACCAACTGGTATCATAATAGGTTTACCTGTATTTTTTACTATAGTACCCCGACGTAAACCTTCGGATGTTCCAAGTACAATAGTTCGAACAATTCCATCGCCCAATTGTTGTTGTACTTCTAAAGTAAGTTCTGAATTTTCTATTTTCAAAGCATTATATATTTTAGGAACCATATTATGTGGAAATTCCACATCTACTACAGATCCAATGCACTGAATAATTTTACCATCAGACATTATCTTTATTCCTTTATAAAATTTTTTTTAAAACCTTTATATTCTTTTAAAAATTAAACCACAGAAGAACCACTAATAATTTCTGATAGTTCTTTAGTAATTGTTGCTTGTCTAGTTTTATTGTATATTAATTTTAATTCATCTATTATATAATCAGCATTTTCGCTAGCTGATTTCATTGCAATCATTCTAGAAACTTGTTCTGATGCTATATTTTCAGATATTGATTGATAAATTAATGCTTCAATATAACGAATAAATAGTTTATTAATTAAAACAAGAATATTTGTTTCGTAAATATAATATGAAGAATATTTATTTTTTATAGGAAAAGTTAAATATTTATCACTAAAAGGCAATAATTTAGAAATAGTTGCTTTTTGTTGTAATGTATTTATGAATTTAGTATATATTATATATATTGAATCAATAAGATTGTTTTTGTAATCTTTTACTAAAATTTTAATTAAGTTAGTTAATTTATTAAAATACAATATATCACCAATTTGTGTAATACATAATTTTGTTTTAATATTAATTTCATTTAAAAAATTTAATCCTTTTTGACCGATAACAAAAAAATCTATAAAATTACCTTTACTCTCTAATTCATTTATTTTTTTTATTAATATACGAAATATATTAGAATTTATTGAGCCACATAAACCCTTATCTGTTGTAATTAAAATAATAGCCACACGTTTTATTCTATTTTTTTTTTTAAAAAATAAATTTCTACACTCAAAATGAGTTTGTAATAAATTACAAATAATTCTTTTAATATTTACGCTATAAGGACGAGCCGCATGCATTCTATTTTGTGTTTTTCTCATTTTTGACGCAGAGACCATTTCCATAGCTTTAGTAATTTTTTTTGTATTTTTAATACTTTTAATTTTATTAAAAATATTTTTACTAGTAACCATAATTTAATTTATAAAATTATTTTTATATTTTAGCATCATAAGATTTCTTAAAATTTATTAAAATAGTAGTTAAGGAATCCTCTATATCTGCATTAAATTCATTTACATTTTTAATTTTTTCTAAAATAGAATTTTGACATGTTTTCATAAATTTATATAAAGAAGATTCAAAATTTAATATTTTTTTAATTTCTATATCATCTAAAAAACCTTTATTAATAGCAAATAATATTACAGCTATCAATGAAACAGGTAACGGAGAATATTGTTTTTGTTTTAATAATTCAGTTACTCGTGCACCACGATCAAGCTGCTTTCTAGTAACTAAATCTAAATCTGATGAAAATTGTGAAAATGCAGCCAATTCACGATATTGAGCTAAATCTGTGCGAATATTGCTAGATAATTTTTTAATGAATTTAATTTGTGCGGCACCACCAACTCTTGAAACAGAAATACCTGCATTAATTGCTGGACGAATACCAGAATTAAATAATGAAGAATCTAAAAAAATTTGACCATCAGTAATTGAGATTACATTAGTTGGAACAAATGCCGATATATCCCCCGCTTGTGTTTCAATAATCGGTATCGCTGTTAAAGATCCAGTTTTACCAGTTACTTTACCGTTTGTATAACTTTCTACATATTTAATATTTACTCTAGCTGAGCGTTCTAATAATCGACTATGTAAATAAAATATATCTCCAGGATAAGCCTCTCTTCCTGGTGGTCGTTTTAAGAGTAATGATATTTGACGATAAGCAACAGCTTGTTTAGATAAATCGTCATAAACAACTAATGCATCTTTTCCATGATCTCTAAAATATTCTCCAATAGTACAACCTGAATAAGCTGATATAAATTGCATAGAAGCAGAATCAGAAGCTGTTGCAGCTACAATAATAGTATATGGCATTGCTCCATATTTTTCTAATAAATTTGCGGTTTTTTTAATTGATGATATCTTTTGTCCAATAGCAACATAAATACAAGTAACATTTTTATTTTTTTGATTAATAATTATGTCTATTGCTATGGAAGATTTTCCAGTTTGTCTATCTCCAATAATTAATTCACGTTGACCTTTTCCAATTGGCACTATAGAATCTATTGCTTTAATACCTGTTTGCAGGGGTTCGGAGACTGATTGTCGAGAAATTACTCCGGGAGCAACTTTTTCAATTGGAGCAGTTAATTTTGTTTTAATTGGCCCTTTTCCGTCAATTGGATCACCAAGAGCATTAATGACTCGACCACATAATTCCGGGCCAATAGGAACTTCTAAAATACGTCCTGTACATTTAACTATATCACCTTCCGTAATATGCTCATATTTACCAAGAATAACTGCTCCTATAGAATCTCTTTCTAAATTTAAAGCCAAACCAAAAACATTACCAGGAAATTCTAACATTTCACCTTGCATTGCATTTGATAAACCATAAATTTGACAAATACCATCAAAAACAGATATTACTTTACCTTGATTATAAATTTCGGTAGTATTATTAAAATTTTTAATTTGCTCTTGAATTATCGTGCTAATTTCAGACGCATTAATTTTCATTATATAAACTCCAAAATATATTTTGTATTTTTAAAATTATTTAATGAATCATTAAAGTAGAATGTAATTTTTTTAATTTAGTATATATAGAAAAATCAAACACTTTATCTTTTATAATTAAACGTAATCCTCCAATTAAACTTTTATCAATAATTACTGATGCCCGTAATTTAAAATTAAATTTTTTTTCCAAGCAAAAAATTAAATCACTTAATTGTTCATTTGTCAAAGTATATGCGCTAACAATTTTAATATTATTTACATTTTCATATTTATTTTTCATAATATTAAATTGTATAATAATTTCTGGCAATAAAAATAAACGTTTTTTAATAACCAATATAGAAACAAAATTTTTTACATGATTATTAGAGTATTTTTTTAAAGCATTTGTAATAATTTTAATTAATTCTACATTTGGTAATACAGAATATTTTGAAAAAATTAAAATATTTGGATACTTAATAGATATTTTTTTAATTATTTTTTCTATTTTTGTAATTAATTTATTCCAAAATTCTATTTTTTTATAATCTTTAGCAAAGTTAAATAATGCTTTTGAATATGGTCGAGCAATAGTTGAAATATCAATCATTTATATTTTTTATAATTCTATTTTTAATTGATTTAATAAACTTGAATTAACTTCAATAGTAATTTTATTATTTAAAATTTTTTCAGCGCTTTTTATTGCTAAATTAACTATTTCATTATGTAAATTTTCACGCGCTATATTAATTTGTTTAATAATTTCTACTCTAGCGTTATAAAGAATAATATTAGCTTCTTCAGTTGCTTTTTTTTTAGATTTTTCAATAATTAATTTACATTGTTTTTCAGTTAAATTAATACGATTTTTATTTTCCTCATGAGTGGCTATTAATTCTTTTTGTATGCGTTTTCTATCATAAGATACTTTTTCTTTTTCAGAATTAGCTGCAGCTAATATATCTGCAATTTTTTTTTTTCTATCATCTAATGCTTTAATTAAAGGAGGCCAAATAAATTTTTTTGTAAAACCTATAAAAATAAAAAATACCAGAAATTGAATAAATAATGTTGCATTTAAATTCATATTAATTTCCTTTTAAAATAAATATAAAAATACAAAGTAAATATAAAAAAAATAAAAAAAATTTATAAAATTTTTATATAAATTTTTATCTAATAATAAATGGATTTGCAAAAGCAAATAACATGGCAATACCAACTCCAATTAAAAAAGCAGCATCAATCAAACCAGCAAGTAAAAATACTTTCGTTTGAAGAACATTTATTAACTCAGGTTGCCTAGCCGCTGCTTCAAGGTATTTTCCGCCCATAATAGCAATACCAAGACAAGCTCCAATAGCTCCTAAACCAATAATTAAACCACAGGATAAAGCTATAAATGAAAGATCAGTCATAATATAATTCCTATATAAAAATTAATTTTTCAAAGTATAAAAGAGAATCAAAAATTTTTTGTTAAATTGAATCATTGGTTTTAAATTTAATGACGTTCATGTGCTTGACCAATATAAACTAATGTTAACATCATAAAAATAAAGGCCTGTAATAATACAATTAAAATATGAAATATAGTCCATATTGAACCTATAATTGTATGTCCAATAAAACCAAAAACTGTTGAAATTGATCCTAATAATGCTATTAATAAAAATAACAATTCTCCAGCATACATATTTCCAAACAAACGCATACCTAATGAAATTGTTTTTGCTAAAAATTCAATTATATTGAGCAATAAATTAAATGGTGCTAACCATATACCAAAAGGAACTGAAAATATTTCATAAATAAATCCAAAAAATCCTTTAGTTTTAATGCTATAATATAAAATTAATATTAGTATTCCAAAAGAAATACCTAGAGTACCATTTAAATCAGCAGTTGGAACAATATGATGATAAGGAAATAGTTTTTCTAATCCAAATAATTTAAATATAAATGAGAATAAATCTACAGGAATAAAATCAAGTGAATTCATAAGCGTTATCCATATAAAAATTGTTAATGCTAATGGAGAAATAAATTCACGATTATTGCTATTATGTATGATAGATTTGGATTGATTTTCGATCATTTCTATAATAATTTCAATAAATGCTTGAAATCTAGAAGGAATATCAGAAGTTGCCTTATTTGCCGCAATATACATAATTAAACAACCAAAAATACCAGTAAATATAGACCAAAAAATAGTATCTATATTAAATATTGAAAAATCAATAATTTTTTTTTGATATGCTGTAGATAGATGATTAAGATGATGAGCAATATATTCTGATGCAATTCGAGCGTCAAGTAAAACTGCAGACATGATTTGGTATATAATTAACTAGTGAATAAAATAAGTATTGAAATAATTTATTTAAATATGAAATTATGTAATATAATATATAATATTATATACTGTAAAATTTACAAAATTATAAAGTTTAGTCAAACAACAGTCAAATACTAAATAATAATTTTTAATTATTTTAATATTTTTTTAAATATTTCTGATAATTTTACTGGATTAGCTTTATTATTACTAAGTTTTATCGCTTTCCCAATTAATGCATTTATTGCTTGTTTTTTACCAGAATAAAATTCTTTAATCAATTTAGAATTAGTAGATAATACAGTATCAACAATTTTTTCTAAAATAGAAGAATCAGAAATTTGATATAATTTATTAGTTTTAATAATATGATCCACGATACCAGGATCTAAAGATTTTTCTTGGCATATAATAAAAAATATATCTTTTGCAATTTTATTTGAAATTGTTCCATCAAAAATTCTTTTTAGCAAAAAAGAAAATTGTATTGGGGTAATTGGTAAATCATTAATATCATTATTTTGATTAATTTTAGGTATAATTTCTTTGATTAACCATCTAATAAGTAATTTAATTTTAGAAATATCGCTATGAATTATTGAATTTTCAAAAAAATATGCTATTTTTTTTGATTGCGTTAATTTTATAGCATAAAATTCAGATAAATTATAGTTAGCAATTATGCGTTCACGTATAACATTAGGTAGTTCTGGTATTGTAGATTTTATATATTTAACCCATTTATCTGAAATAAATAACGGAGGTAAATCTGGATCTGGAAAATAGCGGTAATCTTTTGAATTTTCTTTTTTTCTCATTAAAATTGTTTTTTTAATATCAGGATCATATCTACGAGTTTCTTGTGCAATAATATTATTATTTTCAAGTAACTTAATTTGACGATTTATTTCATAATTAATAGCCTCTTCCATGAAACGAAATGAGTTCAAATTTTTAATTTCATTACGTGTACCATATTCATTTTTATTAATCTTTTTAATAGATATATTAACATCACATCGAAATGATCCATTCTGCATATTTCCATCACAAATTCCAAGCCACATAACTAATGAATGCAAGCTTTTAGCGCAAGATACCGCCTCTTGAGCACTATGCATACTAGGTTGAGTTATAATTTCTAATAAAGGTATCCCAGCGCGATTAAAATCAATACCAGTTTTATCAGAATAATTTTTGTGCAATAATTTTCCAGCATCTTCTTCTAAATGAGCCTGAACAATTTCTGTAGAACCCCATTTTATTTTTTGTTTTTTTTCTTCTATTGGGAATAGGATATTTCCTCCTTTAATTAAAGGTAATTCAAGTTGACTAATTTGATAGCCTTTTGATAAATCTGGATAAAAATAGTTTTTACGAACAAATATTGAATATGGAGATATTTTTGCATTAATTGCTAATCCAAATTTAATAGCATACTCTACTGCTTTTTTATTAAGCACCGGTAAAACACCCGGTAACGCTAAATCAAATGGATTAATTTGAGTGTTTGCATTATAACCAAAACAAACTGGTGATTCGCTAAAAATTTTAGATTTAGTTAGTAGTTGTATGTGTATCTCAAGGCCAATTATAACCTCCCACTGCATATTTTTTCCTTATTATTTTCAAAATAAAATTTTTACATTTAATATTTTTAAAAAGTTTTTATAGTTTTGGTTTTTTAAGATGCCAGTCAGTAATATTTTGATATTGATGAGCTATATATAGTAATTGCGCTTCTTTAAAATAATTACCAATTATTTGTAATCCAATTGGTTTATTAACACTAAATCCACATGGAATAGACATTCCTGGTAATCCAGCTAAACTAGTTGATAAAGTAAAAATATCCGATAAATAATTAACAATCGGATCCCTTTTATTCCCAATATTCCAGGCAACTGTTGGTGATACTGGACCCATAATAACATCACAACTATTTGGACCGGTGAATATTTTTTGAAAATCTTCTGAAATTAATCTTCGAATACGTTGAGCTTGTAAATAATAAATGTTATAAAAATCACGCGATAATACATGTGAACCTATTAGAATACGTCTTTTTACCTCCTCTCCAAAACCTTCTGTTCGAGATTTTTTGTACATATCTACCAAATTTTTATAATTTTTAGAACGATAACCATATCGAACCCCATCAAAACGACTTAAATTAGATGCAGCTTCAGCGGGTGCAATAACATAATAAACAGGAATAGAAAGATTTGTTTTTGGCATAGAAATATCTACTAATTTAGCACCAAGTTTTTCAAATTCTTTTAATGCAGAATATATTCCATTTTGCACATCTGTATCTAAATTTACATTAAAAAATTCACGAGGCATACCAATTCGCAATCCTTTTATCCCCTTTGTATTTTTTTTTAATCCATAACTAAAATCTTCATTTTTTCTTTGTAAGCTAGTTGAATCACGTTTATCAAAACCGATCATAACATTTAAAAGCAATGCACAATCTTCTGCGGTTTTAGCTATTGGACCAGCTTGATCTAAAGAAGAAGCAAATGCTATCATACCATAACGAGATATACTTCCGTAAGTTGGTTTAATACCAGTTACACCACACAACGCAGCAGGTTGTCTAATGGATCCGCCTGTATCACTTGCTGTAGTAGCTGGAACTAATCTAGCGGCTACTGCTGCAGCAGATCCTCCTGATGATCCACCTGGAACAGCAGAATAATCCCAAGGATTTTTTACTGGACCAAAATATGAATTTTCGTTACTTGAACCCATAGCAAATTCATCGCAATTAAGTTTTCCAAGCATTACGGTACCAGCTTTTTTTAAACGTTCTACTATATCAGCATTAAATGGACTAATATAATTAGCTAACATTTTTGATCCAGCAGTAGTTTTCCAATGACGTGTAACAAAGATATCTTTATGTGCTATTGGAATACCTGTTAATTGCGTTAAATTATTACCGGATATTATTTTTTTTTCAGCAATATTTGCTTGCATTAATGTTAATTCTTCATCAACATGTATAAATGCATTTAGATTACTAGCTTTAATACGATCTAAAAAAATTTTTGTTAGTTCAATTACAGAAATTTTTTTATTTTTTAATAATAAAGACAATTCTTTAATAGTTTTGTTATACATGAATTTTTATTATTTTAATATAAATTAATAATTTTATAAATTTAAAAAAATTTTATTATTAAAAAATTTTCGGAACAATATATAAATTATCATGTATTATTGGTGCAAGATTTTGATAATTCTCAAAATAATTATTTTGAGTAGTTATATCTTCTCTTAAAAAAAGCATTTTTTCTTGAATCAATGAAGTAGGATAATAAAGTGGCTCAATGTTAGTTGTATCAATACTTTTGATTGATTTAATTAAAGAAAAAATAGCATTAATTTTTTCAAGAATATCATAAACTTGATTTTTATCTATATATAGATAAGATAAATTGGCGATAGATTCAATATCTAATACAGTTAAAGACATAATGCAAATATAGTTAAATAAAAATTTATTTGTTAATTATTATAATCTCAAAAAATAGATATAATATATTAAAGCTCAAAAGTTTTTAAAATTTAAATTTTAGTTTTAACTTTAGTCAAAACAAAATTATTTTTTTTAACCTTTTTTAAAAAATTTTAATAAAGTATTATATAAAATATATATTCTTATGTAAAGAAATATTACAAAATTAATCATTTTAAATGTTTAATTAATATTAAATAAATAACTTATTTATTAAACAACAATGCTTGTTTATACAATGCATTTTTCTTAATACCAGTTAAATTTGATAATAATTCTATTGTTTGTTTTAATGTTAATATTTTTAATAATGATTTTAATATATTATCTATTTTTTTATTATTATATACATTATTTATGTTATTTTTTAAAAATGTAGACTCAATTAATAAAACAAATTCACCTTTTTTATGATTATCTTTATTTAACCAATTCATAGCATCTTTTAAAAAACATCTATGAATTTTTTCAAATTTTTTGGTTAATTCTTGTGCAAATACAATTTGTCTCATTGGACCAAATATTTGTAATAATTCATGGACTGTTTTCATAATACGATGAGGCGCTTCATATAAAATCAAGGTTGATTTTGTATTTATTAATGAAATTAGTATTTCTTTACGTTTTTTTTTTTTAATAGGCAAAAAACCTAAAAAGTAGAAACTTTTATTTTTTAATCCACTAACACAGAAAGCAGTTATGACTGATGATGCACCTGGAATTGGTAATACTCTTAAACCAGCATTTTGTACGGCACTAATAATATGAGCCCCTGGGTCTGAAATAGTTGGTGTTCCACTATCAGAAACTAATGCAATACGTTCTTTATTCTTTAATTTAGTAATTATGGTGTTTGTTGCTTTATATTCATTATATTTATGAACAGAAAATAATATTTTTGATAAACCATATTGCATTATTAAATTATTAGTATTTCTAGTATCTTCGCATGCTATTGAATCAACAATACTAAGCACATATAAGGCTCGTAATGTAATATCAAAAATATTTCCAATAGGAGTAGCTAAAACATATAATGTAGAATGTGGATAGTTTTGTAATTTAATTTTATTAAAAAATGAAATATCTATCATAAAAATGTATGTTATTGAATATTGACAATATTATATAAAAATTTTTAAAAAAATATTTATATAACTTATGGTGCGGATAAAGGGATTTGAACCCATACGCTTATTTAGCACTAGACCCTAAATCTAGCGCGTCTACCAATTTCGCCATATCCGCTTTTAAAAAAAATAAAATAATAATTTTGAGGAAATTACATGTGCATATTTATTCTTAAATATTTATTATTAAGATATAAATGTTATTCATATTTTATTATAAATGTTTTTAAAGAAATATATTGGAATATATTTAATTATACTATTACATATTTATTATTTTTACAAATTTTTAATTAAAGTATTATTATTGGAACTATTTAAATATTAAATGAAATATCATTTACTTACAAAAAAACGTGTATTAACAGGAGATCGTCCTACGGGTCCATTGCATATTGGTCATTACTCTGGATCACTAAAAACTCGTATTGCATTACAGGATAAATATACTCAATTTATAATAATAGCTGACATGCAAGCTTTAACAGATAATGCCATTAATCCTATAAAAATTCGTCATGCAATTAATGAAGTTATGTTAGATTATTTATCAGTAGGAATTGATCCGGTTAAGAATATAATTTTTATTCAATCCATGATTCCTCAAATTTCTGAATTAACTATACTTTATTTAAATTTAGTAAATATTTCTCGAATAGCACGGAATCCAACTATTAAAAGTGAAATACAACAAAAAGGATTTGAAAAATCAATTCCGGCAGGGTTTTTTATTTATCCAATTAGTCAAGTAGCAGATATTACTATATTTGATGCAGATATTGTTCCTGTAGGCATTGATCAAGTACCAATGATTGAGCAAGCATGTGAAATTGTTGATACATTTAATAATATTTACGGAAAGAATACTTTAATAAGGCCAAAAGCTTTATTATCAAAAAACGGTAATCGTTTACCTGGAATAGATGGACATCATAAAATGTCTAAATCTCTTAAAAATGGAATTTATTTATCCGATAGTCCGGATAAAATTGTTAAAAAAATAAAAAACATGTACACTGATCCTAACCATTTACATATATCAGATCCAGGAAAAGTTGATGGAAATCCAGTATTTACATATTTAGATCAATTTGGAACTGATAAAAAAAAAATTGCCAATATGAAATATCACTATACCCAAGGTGGACTCGGAGATGTGACAATAAAAAAATATTTAATTGAAGTTATGCAAGATTTTTTATTTCCAATTAGAATAAAAAGAAAACAACTCTCTAAGGATAAAAAATATATACAAGATATATTAAAAATTGGATCAGAAAAAGCACAGGAAGAAGCGGAAAAAACATTAAAAAGAGTAAAAAATGCAATGAATATAGATTATTTTTAAATATTATAAATTTAAAATTTAAAAATTAATAAAAAAATTTTATAAAATCATTTGAAATAATCTCATTATTAATTAGTTTTGTTATATAAAATATAACAAAACTAATATTTTTAAAAAATTTATAAATAATAAGAATTTATAGTTATTTATAATTAGTAAAAATTTTTATTTAGTTTTAAATAAGTTTAAAAAATTTTTTTATCAAATTTAAAAAAAATTTTTAACTTTGTTTTTCCAAATTTTAGTTCTAGGATTATGTTTAAAATCACCCTCAAGAATAGAGGTTTCTAATGAACGCAAAAGCTTCTTTTGATATTCTGTTAATTGTACAGGAGTTTCTATAGTAACATGACAAAATAAATCTCCTGGAATTGAAGATCGTATATTTTTTATCCCCTTTCCACGTAAACGAAAAATTTTACCAGATTGTGTACCCTCTGGAATTACAAAAAAAGCCTTTCCATTAAGAGTAGGAGCCTCAATTTCTCCCCCAAGTGCTGCTGTTGAAAATGAAATTGGCATTTCATAATGAAGATCATCACCATCTCGTTCAAATACTTTATGTGGCTTAATATGAATTTCAATATAAAGATTTCCATTTGATCCACCATTCAAACCAGGCTCACCGTTTCCGGTAGAACGAATACGCATATTATTTTCTATTCCAGCTGGGATTTTAACTTCTAATGTTTTATTACGTTTTATTCTACCAATTCCATTACAATCTAAACAAGGATGAGGAATAACTTTTCCTGCACCCTGACATTTCGAACAAGTTTGTTGGATACTAAAAAATCCTTGCTGCATTCTTACTTGCCCTTGCCCTGAGCATGTAAAACAAGAAATAGGTGAAGTTCCTTTTTTAGCACCATTACCATAGCAAGATTTGCATATATCCCATGATGGAACTCTAATGGAAGTATTAAAACCATAAGCGGCTTGCTCTAAGGTAATTTCAAGATTATAACGTAAATCTTTTCCGTTTGAACCCTTGTTATTGTTATCACGGTCACGATTAGAGCCAAAAATATCTCCAAAAATATCTCCAAATGCATCAGCAAAATTACTTGCCTCTGCAGAAGCGCTGCTCCCGCTCATGTTTGGATCAATACCTGCGTGTCCATATTGATCATAAATGATACGTTTCTCAGAATCCGATAATACTTCATATGCCTCTTTAATTTCTTTAAATTTTTCTTCAGCATTTTTATTATTAGGATTTCTATCTGGATGATATTTCATAGCTAATTTTCTATAAGCTCTTTTAATTTCATTCTCAGAAGCATTTTTTTTTAAATTTAATATTTTATAAAAATCACGTTTCGCCATATTTTTCACAAATCCCAATAATTATTTTAAATTAAAAATATATTTATTTAATTACCAAAATGACAAAACAGTCATTTTGGTAATTTTATATAAAATAAATAAAAGAATATAAAATATTATTTTACATAAAATACTATTTTACTTCTTTAAAGTCAGCGTCAACAACATTATCATTTTTTGTATTATTTTTATTACTATTACAATCATTATTGGATGTTGTAGTATTTTTCTGTGTATCTGTATATTTTTTTTCATTTAATTTTTGAGAGACAGATAATAATGCGGTAGATTTAGAATCAATAACAGATTTGTCATTATTTTTTAAAGCTTTTTCAAGTTCATCAATAGCTATTTTAATTTTTTCTTTCTCTGATTCATTTAACTTATTATCATATTCACTTAAAGATTTTTTTGTTGAATGAATAAGTGATTCTCCATGATTTCGAGATTCAGCTAATTCTCTTAAGCGCTTATCTTCTTCCGCATTAGCTTCGGCACTTTGTACCATTTTTTTTATTTCTTCTTCAGTTAAACCAGAATTAGCTTTAATTGTAATTTTATTTTCTTTACCAGTCTTTTTATCTTTAGCAGTAACATGCAAAATACCATTTGCATCTATATCAAAAGTTACTTCAATTTGCGGTATACCACGTAATGCTGGTGGGATACCTTCTAAATTAAACTCTCCTAAAATTTTATTTCCAGAGACCATTTCTCTTTCGCCTTGATATACTTTTACTGTTACAGCTGGCTGATTATCTTCAGCGGTAGAAAAAACCTGACTAAATTTTGTTGGAATAGTGGTATTTTTCTTGATCATTTTAGTCATTATACCACCCATAGTTTCAATACCCAAAGACAAAGGAGTTACATCCAATAATAATAAATCTTTTCGATCTCCAGATAACACTGATCCTTGAATTGCGGCACCAACAGCTACAGCTTCATCTGGATTTATGTCACGACGAGGATCTTTTCCAAAAAATTCTTTTACTTTTTCTTGTACTTTAGGCATTCGAGTCATGCCACCAACTAAAATAATATCATTAATGTCTGATACCTTAATTCCAGCATCTTTAATTGCAATACGACATGGTTCAATAGTTCGTGTAATTAATTCATCAACAAGTAATTCTAATTTAGCGCGAGTAATCTTTAAATTTAAATGAACTGGAGCACCATTAGACATAGCAATATAAGGTTCATTAATTTCAGTTTGTTTTGATGAAGATAATTCGATTTTAGCGCGTTCTGCTGAAGCTTTTATTCTTTGTAATGCAATAGAATCTTTTCGTAAATCTATTCCGTTAATTTTATTAAATTCATCTAAAATATAATCTATAATACGCTGATCAAAATCCTCACCCCCTAAAAAAGTATCACCATTTGTTGATAATACCTCAAATTGTTTTTCACCATCTACATCAGCTATTTCAATAATAGATACATCAAAGGTTCCACCACCTAAATCATATACAACAATATTACGATCACTTTTCCCTGATTTATCAAGACCAAACGCAAGTGCCGCAGCAGTAGGTTCGTTTATAATTCTTTTTACTTCTAATCCAGCAATACGACCAGCATCTTTAGTTGCTTGACGCTGAGCATCATTAAAATACGCCGGGACAGTAATAACAGCCTCAGTTATTTCTCCTCCTAAATAATCTTCAGCGGTTTTTTTCATTTTACGTAATACCTCAGCTGAAATTTGCGGAGGAGCTAATTTTTTCCCTCGAACAGAAATCCATGCATCACCATTATCTGCTTTTACAATTTTATATGGCATTAAAGAAATATCTTTTTGAACTTCTTTTTCATCAAATTTACGACCAATTAATCGTTTTGCAGCATAAATTGTATTTTTTGGATTAGTAACTGCTTGACGTTTAGCTGGGGCCCCAACTAGTATTTCACCGTTTTCTTGATAAGCAATAACAGAAGGTGTGGTACGAGCACCTTCAGAATTTTCAATTACTTTAGGTTGACTACCTTCTATTATTGATACACATGAATTAGTTGTGCCTAAATCAATACCAATAATTTTACTCATAATTCTTCCTTTTAATATTTAATTTAAAATTATTTATTGCGCAACAGTAACAAGAGCTGGACGTAATAATCTTTCAGAAATTAAATATCCTTTTTGTAAAACTTCTACAATAGTATTTGGTTCTTGTTCTGCTGAAATTGTTGATACTGCTTGATGCTTCATTGGATCAAGTTTATCTCCAATTATAGGATTAATTTCTAATAAATTATTTTTTTTAAATACAGAAGATAATTGTTTTAATGTTATTTCCACACCTTTTTTTAGAGACTCAATAGATGGAGTTTCAACATTTAATGCCATTTCTAAACTATCTTTTACTGACAACAACTCTTTTGCAAAATTTTCAATAGAAAATTTATACGCGCGTGCAAGATCCTCTTGAGATCTTCGTCTAATATTTTCAGATTCAGCTTTAGCTCGAAGATAAGCGTCTTGCATATAAGAGGCCTTTATTTCTGCGGTATTTAATTTTTTTTTAAGCTCATTTTCGACTGTTTTATCTTCTTCTTTACTTTCGACTGTTTTATCTTCTTCTTTACTTTCGACTGTTTTATCTTCTTCTTTACTTTCGACTGTTTTATCTTCTTCTTTACTTTCGACTGTTTTATCTTCTTCTTTACTTTCGACTGTTTTATTTAAAAATTCTTTTTTTTTAAAACTAGAATTTTTTATTTTTTCAAAAGTATTTATTTTTTCTTTTTTTTCATTATTTTTCATTTAAAATCCTAACTAAATCAATAAATACTAAACTCTAGTATTGAGGTGGTTATAACTTATTTCAAGGGCTATAAAATTAAAATTTTAAATATTTATAAATTATTATTTTTTTTAAAAATTTTATAAAATAATATACTATTCTTATAACATTCTTTATAATATAAAATTTTAATAAAACAATGAAAATAAATTGGATTACGCGTTTAAAAGAAAGTTTATCTAAAACTGCTTGTAACTTAAAATCTTTGATTGTGAATAAAAAAATTGATAAAAATTTATATAATGAACTTGAATCAGATTTATTAAAAGCAGATGTTGGATTTGAAACTACACAATTTTTGTTAAGTGAATTAAAAAAAATTATATACTCAAAAAAATTATTTAACACAGAACAAGTTAGAAATGTTTTACATAATTTATTAGTAAACTTATTGAAATCATTAGAAAAACCATTAATTTTTAAAAAATGTAAACCATTTGTAATAATGATAGTTGGAGTAAATGGAGTAGGTAAAACTACTACAATTGGTAAATTAGCGAATTATTTTAAAAAACGTAAAAAATCGGTATTATTAGCCGCTTGTGATACTTTTCGCGCAGCTGCATATGAACAATTATTAATTTTAGGAAAATATAATGATGTTCCTGTGATATCCGAAAAAAAAATTACTGATCCTGCCGCAATAGCTTTTAATGCGATAAATATAGCACAAAAAAAAAATACTGATATCGTAATAGTAGATACATCTGGTAGATTATCAACTCAATCTCATTTAATGAGGGAATTAAAAAAAATTAAAAAAGTAATTGAAAAAAAAATATTTGAATTACCATATGAAATTTTTTTAATAATTGATGGAAATACAGGTCAAAACACATTATCTCAAATAAAAGAATTTTCTAAAATTTTACGTATTACTGGTTTAATAATTACAAAATTAGATGGTACTACAAAAGGGGGTATATTAGCTGCGATTGCAAAAAAATATTCTATACCTTTATATTTTATAGGTATTGGAGAAAAAATTGAAGACTTACAAATATTTAATGCAGTAGATTTTGTAAATGCCTTATTAAATCAAAATTAATGAAATAAAAATTTATATTATATTAACTTGATAAAATTATTATTAATTTAAATAATGAAACCCATGGGTCTCTATAATAAGATTTAATATGCATTCCTTTAAGTTCTTTATCAATTTGAACTATTTCATAAAATGCATATTTTAAAATATCTAAAGACAATCTTTTTAATGCTATTTCTATTAAAGATTGATATTTTATATAAATATGATATTTTTCAAATAAATTTTTTAAAGATTTGCCATTATTAATCGCAGTTTTAAATTTAAGTAAAATACAAATTTCTTGTGTAATAACCCATAATATTAATGGAAAAGTTTCATTTTCATTTTTTAAGTCCTGAAGAATTAATATTAAACGAATTAAATCTCCGTTTAATATATTTTCTTTAATACTAAATATATTATATTTTGCAGCTTTTGATATGGAATTTTTTACTTGTTGAAATGTAAGAGTTCCTGGTCCATATAAAAAAAATAATTTTATTATTTCTTGATTTGCTGCTAATAAATTACCCTCAACTTGTTCAGTAATAAAATTTAATGTTTTTTTATCAATATTTTGTTGTTGAGAAATTAATCTAGAATTAATCCATTTTGGTAAATCAATTATTTTAATAGAAGGTATTTCTATAAATGTAAAATTATTTTTTAATAATTGTATCCAGGTTTTTTTTTGTGATAATAAATCCAATTTCGGTAAATTTATAATTGTTATATTATTTTTATTTAAATTATTAATATATTTTTCTAATATACATTCTCCTGTTTTACTAATTTGTTTTATGTTGGATATACGCAATTCAATTATCTTTTTATTATAAAATAATGATAATTCTTGATTTATTTTTAATAATTCATCCCACTTAAATAAGTAATCAATTGTTAAAATATTTCTTTCATGAAATCCATAATGTTTAACATGTTTTCGAATTTTATCAGAAGCTTCTTGTAAAAAAAGATATTCATTACTTGATATAGTATATATTGGTGATAAATTTTTAGAATTTATAAGATATTTATCTAATAATTCTATATTTCTTAGAAACATTTAGGTATCCTATTTATCGAAATAAAATATTAAATAATAATGTTAACTAATTTATTTGGAATTATAAAAAATTTTTTTGGTGGATGTATAATATATTTTTGAATAACTTTATTTTTTAATACAATTTTTTTAATAAAATCAGTGGTACATTTTTTTTTTACAAAAATATGTCCTCGAAATTTACCATTAATTTGAATAATTAATTTAACTTCTTCTTTTTCTTCTTCTAATGCAAGAGAATCAATTTTAGGCCAACATGCATTTAAAATATCACCTTGTTGTATTGAATATTTAAGTTCCTTCCATAAAATATGGGTAATATGCGGGGCAATTGGATTTAGTACACGTAAAAATATCGACATACCTTCATATAATAAAATGTCGTTATTAGTGTTTTTATTATTATCAAATTTAGTTTCAGAATTTATACGCTCTAAAATATTAAATATTTTCATACATCCTGATACAACAGTGTTATATTGAATACGTTTTATATCCCTATTAATTTGTTGTAAGATTTTATGAATTTTTCTGCGAAATACTTTTTGATTATTATTAAATTTAATTACTGAAAAATCATTATGAAAAATATTAAGATTAATAATATTTATTATTCTTGGAGCTAAAATATATGAAAAATTCCATACTCGATTCAAAAAACGATAAGCGCCTTCAATTCCAATATCAGACCATTCTAAATTTTTTTCCGGAGGAGCGCTAAATATTATAAATAAACGAGTAGAGTCTGCTCCATAAGTATTTATTTGAGTTTGTGGATCAATACCATTATTCTTCGATTTAGACATTTTTTCTATACCACCAATAATTACGGGTTTTTTATCTAATTTTAAAATCGCATGTATTGGTTTATTTTTTTTATCTAATGTGATCTTAACATCATCTGGATTATACCATCTTTTTTTGTTAGATGAATTTTCTATTCTATAATAGGTTTTATTTAAAATCATCCCTTGTGTTAATAATCTAATGAATGGTTCATTAAATTTAATTAATCCCAAATTATACATTAATTTAGTCCAAAACCGAGCATATAATAAATGTAATATAGCATGCTCAATTCCTCCAATATATTGATCTACTGGCATCCAATAATTTATTTTATTATCATCAATCATAAAATTTTCTAATTTTGGAGATATATATCTCATATAATACCACGAAGAATCAACAAAAGTATCCATAGTGTCAGTTTCACGAAATGCTAATTTATTACACTTTGGACAAGATACATGTAAAAATTTTTTATTTTCTTTAAGTAAATTATTCGGGACACATGTTTCTGGTAAAATTACTGGTAAATCTTTTTCTGGAACCGGAACTGATCCGCAACTATCACAATAAATTATTGGAATTGGTGTCCCCCAATAACGTTGTCTAGATATAGCCCAATCACGCAAACGAAATATATTTTTTTTATTTCCTAAACCAAGTTTAATTAAATCAGTACTAATTGCATTAGTGGCTTCCTTATGGGACATATTATTATATTTGCACGAATTAATACAGTAACAATTTTCTTTATCAATATACCAATCTTTCCAAATTTTATCTGAGTAACTTTTATTTTTAACATTTATAACTTGTTTAATTAATAAAGAATGTTTTTTTGCAAAATAAAAATCATGTTTATTATGCGCAGGCACACCTATAGCTGCTCTTCCATAAGATTTTTCTATTACATAATTAACAACAAAAACTTTAATTTCTTGATTAGTCAAAGGATGTAATACTTTTAATTGGGTTAATATACTCTTTTTTAATAAATTATTAGATTCAATATTATTGTTTTTTTTATATTCTAAAATAAATTTTTGTAATAATAAATTATTACGCGCGGCAAATATAGCTAAAGGATGTTCCGGAGAAATTACACAAAAAGTAATTCCATAAATTATATCAATACGAGTAGTAAAAATCCATAATTTTCCATTTTGTATTAATTTATTATTTTTATTAGGATCTTTTATATTATGCGGAAAAGCTAAAAAAATACCTTTTGATTTACCGATCCAATTAACTTGCATTAAACGAACTTTTTTAGGCCAATAAGGTAATTTTTTTTTAACATACTCAAGTAATTCTTCTGCATAATTAGTAATTTTTGCATAATACATTGGTATTTTTTTTTTTTCTATAATTGCATCCGATCTCCATCCTCTTCCATTAATAACTTGTTCATTAGCTAAAACAGTTTTTTCTATTGGATCCCAATTTACTATACCAGTTTTTTTATAAATGATACCTCTTTTAAACATTTTTAAAAATATCCATTGATTCCATTTATAATATTTTGGTGAACAAGTAATTATTTCGCGAGACCAATCAATCGCTAATCCAAGAGAAGAAAGTTGTTTTTTCATATAAGAGACATTGTCATATGTCCATTTAGCTGGAGAAGTATTATTTAAAATTGCAGCATTTTCTGCTGGCATCCCGAATGCATCCCATCCCATTGGCATTAATACATTATAACCATTCATTCTCATATAACGATACATTACATCATTTATAGTGTAATTACGAACATGCCCCATATGTAATTTCCCGGATGGATATGGTAGCATTGAACATGTGTAAAATTTTCCATTAGGAAATCTTGTATCATTTTCAGTGGTTTGATAAGCATTAATTTTATTCCAATAACATTGAGTTATTTTTTCTATTTCAACAAAATTATATTTTTTTTGCATAGTAATATTTGTGTTTTTAAATTAAAAATTAGTTTAAAAATTTTTTGAAAAAATTTATAAAATTTAAAAGTTTTAATTTAAAAAAAATGTTTATCTGCCATATACGAACTACGAATCATTGATCCAACTAAAACATTTTTAAATCCTAATTTATATGCTATTTTTTTAAATTTTTCAAAAAATTTTGGATGTAAATATCTGTGCACCGGTAAATGTAAGCGACTTGGCATCAAATATTGACCGATAGTTAATATATCTATATTGTGATTGCGCATATCATGTATTACCGTTAAAATTTCCTCATCATTTTCACCAAGTCCAACCATAATACCAGATTTTGTTAAAATATTTGGGTATAATTTTTTAAAATTTTTTAATAAATTTAATGAATGTTTATAATCCGATCCAGGACGAACTTTTTTATAAAGTCGGGGAACTGTTTCTATATTATGGTTTAATACATCCGGTAATGCTTGTTTAAAAATTTTTAACACGTGATTTATTTGATTACGAAAATCTGGTATTAATATTTCTATTTTAATTTTTGTAGATAATTTACGTATATGTTTTATACAAGAAACAAAATGAGAAGATCCACCATCATGTAAATCATCACGATTAACGCTAGTAATTACCACATAATTTAATTTTAATTTATTAATAGTATAAGCTATTTTTTTAGGTTCCTCAATATCTAAAGGATCCGGTCGACCATGAGAAATATTGCAAAATTTACAACGACGAGTACATATACTACCCATAATCATAAATGTTGCCACACCTCTTCCAAAACATTCCCCAATATTTGGACATGATGCTTCTTCACAAACTGTAACTAAATTATTAGCACGTAAAATATTTTTAGTTTTATTAAAATTATCTATATTTGATATTAATTTTACTCTAATCCAATTTGGTTTTTTTAATATTTCTATATTTTTATCTTTTGTTAGATTCATTTTATTATAATAAGAAGTATTTTAAAAAGTATTTTTCCTAAAGTATTTATTTAATTATATAAAAAAATTTTTAATAAATAAATGTTGAACTTTTGAAATTGTCGTATTAATTCCTAATTTTTTCATATCAACAATTACTAATCCGGGATAACCGCAAGGATTTATATTGTTAAATGGTTCTAAATCCATTGAAACATTAATAGATACTCCATGATAAACATATCCTTTAGCGGAAATTTTTAATCCTATAGAAGCAATTTTTGCACCAGAAAAAGGTCCGTTAGCAATATAAACTCCTGGTGCATTTTTTTTTCTTTTACAATTAATATTATATTGTGACATTGTAAGGATTACAGCTTCTTCAATATTTTCTACTAATTTTTTTATATATATTTTTATATTGTCACTATATCTTCTGCGTAAATCAATTAATAAATAAATTATAGCCTGACCTGGACCATGATAAGTCACTTCTCCACCTCTATCTGTTCTGATAATTGGAATATTATTTAATTTTTTAGAAATTAGAATATGAGAAAAATTAGATTTTAATCCTAATGTATATACCGGAAAATGTTCAACGAACCATAATTGATCTATTGTATAATTTGTTCTATTAGAATTAAATAATAGCATTGCATTAAAACTAACTATATATGGCTCTAACCCACGTTGAATTATTTGTAAATTAGAATAAGTACTAGAAATAGAAATAGAAAACATATTTAATAAATTATAAAGTTGTTTTTTGATATAAATTATTTTAATATATTTTTTCGGTTATTCATATAGCGCTTAAAATAGCTATTTTATTAATATAAAATATGCTATTATATTTTAAAAATTTTAATTTTTTATGGATTCCTTATGAAAACTATTGGTCAATCTTTATCTTCTTATCGAGTTATAGGAGTAAAACCGGGATTTAATTTACCCGAAGAAAATAATGTTTCCGCATTTAAGGTTATTACAGAATCTTCTTTCCCTGGTAAATGGAAGATTTTTTATTTTTATCCAAAAGATTTTACTTTTGTTTGTCCAACAGAAATTAGCGAATATAATAAATTAGTCAAAGATTTTAATGAACGTAATGCTATTTTATTAGGCGGTTCAAGTGATAATGAATTCGTTAAATTAGCATGGCGTCGTGAAAACTCAAATCTTTATAAATTAAATCATTGGCAATTTTCAGATACTAATGGTTCTTTAATTGATCAATTAGGCATTCGTCATGAAACTGGAGTTGCATTACGCGCTACTTTTATTTTTGATCCTCAAAATATAATTCAACATATTACAGTAAATAATTTAAATGTTGGTCGTAATCCAATAGAAACATTACGTATTTTAGATGCCATACAAACTGGTAAACTTTGCGCTTGTAATAGAACTTTAAATGGTAAAACTTTGTAAATAAAATATATTTTTTATATTTTTAGAGTTTATATAAAATTCATATAAAATTTATTAATTACTTATAAGTATAGTAATTTTTTATATTATATATACACACATATATTCTACTGATTTTTTTTGTTTTTCAAGAAGGTTAAACTACATTTATTTTAACTTTTGTAAAATATAGCTTTCAATATACCTGGTTTTAATTAGAAATAACCTTATTCAATTTAAAAATAGTACATATTACATATCTTTATTGAATATCGAATAAATTAAGACCAGAAGAGACGTTAATGTTAACAGATGACAAAAATATTATTGATATCCAATTTGCTTTTCAATATAAAAATAATACAGCAAATTGGATATTTAATAATATTAATCAAAAAAAATAATTAGATAAGTTACTAAAACTGTAATTCTTTAAATTGTTGATCAAAATAAAACGAAATTATTTAGAAAGAATAAAAATTTCATTGGATGTCAATAAATTAATACAAAATATTTTAAATTATTACAATATGTCACTCAAAAATACAAGATGTTCAACCATAAAAAAGTGCATATATATTTGTTGTTAATGACTAAAAAATAAAGGACAAACTCTCGTTTAATATAAGAATAAAAAATATATAAATTTCGTATAATAATAAATAACAAGGCATAAAAATCATATTTTAAACAAAATATTTAATGAATATCCCAAATATCCAGAAATTACTAGAAATCGATATGTATCTTATCAAAATATTTTTGGCAATACAACAAAAATTATATTGAATACTCATTATAAAAATAATTTTTACCAATTAAATGAAAATTTAAAATTAAATTCAATTCAAATGATAAATTTATTAATTTATAAATTTAGTTATATAAATTATTTTATTACATCATAAAGAATATTTTTAATCAATAAATTCATGAGAATATTGATCCTCATATATATTTTATTAATTTAGGAGATAAGGAACAAACACAAGATCTTTAATACAAATAGTGAAATTTAGTTCTATTCACTAGATAAGAAAAAAATTACCAAACGACGAACAATCCAAGAAGTAATTTCTAAATAACGTATAAATAACGAAATAAATACATTATAAATTAAAATGAAAAATTAGACTAAACAAATTTGTTGACAAATATATAATCTGAAATCGAGAATACATTTACAAATAAATTACGCTCTATTCTAGAGGATAAGAAAATAAGAAAAATAATTTTTATAAAAATGTAGATTTTATATCATATAGAATTTACGAAAATTTTTTAATAAAAATTTAGAATTTTATAAATTTATCAAAGTTTTAAATCATTTAGTTTTTATAAAAAATATTTTTTATTGAATTAATTTTGAAAGATCAGCTATTACATTTAATAATTTATATAATTTTTTTAATAATATTAAACGATTAGTTTTTAATAATATATCTTGAGTAATTATTTTTATTTTTTTAAAGTATATATTAGTACTATCATATAATTTTATTAATAATTTTAATATTTCAAAAAATTCACCCTTAGAATATAAAATATCTACTTCTGGTTTAATTTTATTAATAATTATATATAAATTTATTTCTTCTGGTTTTTTAAGTAATTCATATTTTATTTTTTTATTCTCAAAAAAAGAACTATCTATTTTTTTAAGTATATTATGTATACGTTTATTAATGAAAAGTATTTTTTTAGATTCCGGTAATAAAATAAATGAATGAATAGCAATAATTTTATCATGAATATTAGATATAATATCCGGTTTTTTTTCTATTATTGCTTGAATTTCATTAAATTTATAATTTTTATAATTTAATAAAGTAAATAATCTATCATAAATAAATTTTAATAATTCCTTTATTGGGTTATTAAAATTTATATTTTTTTTAAATATATTTATTGTGATATTTAATAATTCTAAAATTGATAATGGAAGATTCTTTTCAATAAGTATACGTAATATACCTATTGTGCAACGACGTAACGCAAATGGATCTTTATCACCAGTTGGTTTTAAACCAATTCCCCAAATTCCAACTAATATTTCTAATTTATCAGATAAAGCCAATATTATAGATATAATATTTTTAGGCAAAGTATCACCAGAAAAACATGGTTTATAATGTTCTTTTATAGATTTTATTATTTCTATAGATTCTCCATCATTATATGCATAATAACTACCTATAACTCCTTGTAATTCTGGAAATTCTATAACCATACTAGTTAATAGATCAGATTTTGATAAAAATGCCGCACGTTCTACAAGTTTTGAATCTTCATTAAGTAAATTTGCTATCTTTATAGATATTTTACAAATACGTAAAGTACGTTCAAATTGATTTCCTAATTTATTATGGTAAATAACATCTTTTAAAAAAGGAACTCTATCAATTAATTTTTTTTTTTTATCTTGTTCGTAAAAAAAATTAGCATCTAATAAACGAGAATGAAGTACTTGTTCATTTCCTTTGATAATAAAATATGGATTATTAGTTTCTAAATTAGAAACTATTAAAAATTTAGAACATAAATTATTATTAGAATCTTTTAATGCAAAATATTTTTGATATTTTTGCATTATTAAAATTAAACATTCTTTTGGTATAGCTAAAAATGATTTATCAAATTTACACATATAAATTATTGGCCATTCTACTAAGGCCGTTACTTCATCTAATAATATTTCTGGCATCAATATTTTATATTTTCCAGCTGCTTTCAATAATAAATTTCTAATATATTTTTTACGATATTGAAAATTTGCAATAACTTTACCATCCCTATCAAGAATATCTGAATATTGTTCGGCAAAATTAATTTTAATATTTTTTTTTGATAAAAATCGATGACCTAATGTTTGATTACCAGAATTAAGTCCGAATAAATTTATTTTTATAATATCGTCGCCATGTAATACAAGTAATTTACGTACAGGTCTTATAAAACAAAATATTTTTTGAGTATTATTTATATAATTAAAATTTTGATAATTCATTGCTATAGGTATTTGTAATTTAGATATAGCTTTTTCTAAAATTTTTTGAAGAGATATTTTTAGTAAAACACCTTTTATAATATGATTATAAAAAAAAAATTCTACTTTTTTTTCTATATTTTTTTCTAATTGATTAAATTTAATTAATTTTATTCCAATTATTTTAGATAAATTATATAATTTTTTTTTTAATAAATCAGTTGGAGATTTAGATACATTATCTAAAGCTAATGAAACTGGAAGAATTTTTTTTCGAATTATTTTGTTATTAGAAATAGAACATACATTAGTTATACTAACAGCTAATCTTCTTGGAGTAGCATAAGAAGTTGCAAAAGAATTTTTTTCTAAAAAATTATTTTTTTTTAAGATTTCATAAAGAATATTAGAAAATTCATTAGAAATTTTATTAAGTATTTTCGATGGTAATTCTTCTGTTAAAAATTCAATTAGCAATGTTTTATTCATATTTATTTTTTATTATATTTTTATAAAAATAAGAATTATAAGTTTATTAAAAATTTATTATTTCTTTAACAATGGAAAACCAAGTTTTTTGCGTGTTTTATAATAAATTTTTGCTATTTTACAAGATAAAGTACGTATTCTTTTTATATAAGAAGCTCTTTCTGTAACAGAAATAATACCTCTAGCATCTAATAAATTAAAAGTATGCGTTGCTTTTAGCAACATTTCATATGCAGGTAATATTAATAAAAGTTTTAATAATCTTTTGGTTTCGGATTCATAATTATTAAACGTTAACAATAAAAAATTAGTATTTGAATATTCAAAATTATAATATGATTGTTCAAGTTCATTTTGATAAAAGATATCTTTATAAGTTAAATGAGTATTTTTTTTTCCAAGATTATTTGTAATATTTTTTGCCCATATTAAATCAAAAACATTTTCTACTCCTTGTAAATGCACCGCCAATCGCTCAATACCATATGTAATTTCACCTAAAATAGGTTGACAATTAAGTCCACCAATTTGTTGAAAATAAGTAAGTTGAGTAATTTCCATCCCATTTAACCAAATTTCCCAACCTACCCCCCATGCTCCAAGAGTAGGATTTTTCCAATTATCTTCAACAAAACGAATATCATTTTGTTTCAAATTTAATCCAAGAGAAATTAAAGAATAAAGATAAAGATCAATTATATTTTCTGGTGCTGGTTTTAATATTACTTGATATTGATAATAATGTTGAATGCGATTGGAATTTTTTCCATAACGACTATCTTTAGGGCGTCGAGATGGTTGTATATAAGAGACATTCCATGGTTCAGGTCCAATAGCTCTTAAAAAAGTTGCTGTATGTGAAGTTCCAGCTCCAACCTCGATATCATATGGTTGCAGTAATGCGCAACCATTAGAAGCCCAATAATTTTGTAAATTTAAAATAATTTGTTGAAATGTGAGCATTTTTACATACTTTAATTAATTTTGGATTCAAAATTTTTAAAAACTATATTTTAAAAATTAATTTTTACTTATTATATAAATTATGTATAAGGAGTAAAAATTCTTTCAGCTAAAACAACATGTACTTTACGTTCATCAGCTGAAATTATAGTAAATAAAATACCATCTTGTTCAATTTTATCCCCCTTAATCGGGACTCTTCGTAAATTATTAGCAATAAAACCACCTATAGTATTTGCATTTGTATTAGGTAACATTGTTCCGAGTACTTCATTACAATGTGAAATTTCAGTTAATCCTTTAATTCTCCAACAAGGACCTCGTTCACTATCTTTAACGGGAAGTATATCATCTTTATCTTTGTTTGTATCATATTCATCCTCAATATCTCCAACAATTTGTTCAAGAACATCTTCAATTGTAATAAGACCAGATACACCACCGTATTCATCTATAACAATTGCCATATGATTATGATTAGAACGAAAATCACGTAATAATACATTTAAACGTTTTGTTTCTGGAATAAAAATAGCTGGACGTATTGTTTTTCTTAAATCAAATGATTCATTAGCATAATAGCGTAATAAATCTTTTGCCAATAATATACCAATAACTTTATCTAGATCATTTTCAATTACTGGAAAACGTGAATGAGCAGTATTAAGAACATTTTGAATCCAACTCTTAATTGGTTTATTGATATTAATAATATCCATTTGTGATCGAGGTATCATGATTTTACGAACCGATAGATCTAATACTTTAAAAACACCTTTAATCATCGATAATGTATCAAAATCAATTAAATTACGAACATAAGCATCTTGTAATACATTAAGTAATTCTGTACGATTTTCTGGTTCGGAAGATATAAAAGATGTTAATCGTTCAAATAATGAGCGATTAGATTTATTAAAATTAGAATTATTTAAAAATTCTTGCATATTGATTTAAATTAAAAAATGGATTTTATATAAAAATAGAAAAATTATTTTTTTATAGAATTAGTGATTATTGTATGGATTCGATATATTTAATATTTTTAATAACCTAATTTCATTTTTTTTCATTTTATTTGCTTCAATAGTTGTTTTATGACAATAACCCTGAGCGTGCAATATTCCATGTATAATTAAATGAGCCACATGTTCTTCAATTATTTTTTTATATTTTTTTACTTCAAATTGAAGCACATCCACACAAAGCACAATATCTGCGTGTATTGGTTTATTTTTTTTTGAATATACAAAAGTTAATATATTTGTAGCATATTTTTTTTTTCGATAATTATAATTTAATTTTTGTCCTTCAATAATATCAACAAATCTAATAGTTAATATAGCTGAAGAACATAAAGCCACTTTTACCCAATATTTAAGTAATGCATATGGAAAAAATTTTTTTAGACGAGAATCTTCATATTGTACAAATAATAATAATGATTTTTTATGGTTACTTAATAACATAATTTAAATTAAAGTTTTATAAATTTATATAATTTTTGCTTTTAATGAATTTGAGCAAATTTTTAAAATTTTAACATCAATTAATTTACCAATTAAATTAAGATTATTTGATCCGATATTAAAATTCACAATACGATTGTTTTCAGTTCGACCTTGCATTTCAAAAATATTTTTTTTAGATCTAGATTCGACTAAAATTTTTTGTGTACTACCAATCATTTTAAAATTAATTTTATTTACATTTTTTTTTATTATTTCTTGTAAATATTTTAAACGTTTTAATTTTATTTCATGAGATACATTATCTATTAAATTTGCAGCTGGAGTTCCTGGTCTTGGACTAAAAATAAAACTAAAACTTTTATCATATCCGATATTTTTTACTAATTTAATTAATTCATTAAAATCTTCATCAGTTTCCCCTGGAAACCCAACAATAAAATCGCTAGAAATAGAAATATCTGGTCGTATTTCACGTAAATTTTTTAATATTAATTTATATTCATTAATAGTATAACCTCTTTTCATTTTTGATAAAATTCTATCTGAACCATGTTGTGCTGGTAAATATAAATGATTAACTAATTTTGATGTTTTGGAGTAAGTATCGATTAAACGTTGAGTAAATTCTTTTGGATGACTAGTAATAAAACGAATACGTTTTATATCAGAAATATTTGCAATATATTCAATTAATAAAGGAAAATCTATGATTTGAGTAAATCCATTATTATCAATTATTGTATCTTTATAAGCATTTACATT